>CALMKG010000118.1 GCA_937867175.1 uncultured Propionibacterium sp.
TGCCGCAGCACCACGGTGACCTCGGCGTGATGGCCGATGACCAGCAGCAAGTGGGTGACGCCATCCTGACCGTCGCCGGTCACTTCAAGGACGACCGGTGCGTCCGGCTTCGCCTCGGCGGCTACCTCGACCAAGGTCGCGCCTTTCGTGGCGCCGGCCACGGCCCGAGCCGCGACCACGTCGACGGGCGCGTCGAGGGAGAGTTCGCGGGCCTGCTCGGCACCGATCAGTCGTTGCGTCACCCCCTGGTGCTGGCTGATCCGCCAGGCGATCTGGTCAGACGCCGACTCGCCCATCACGACCTTGAACCGGTCGACCGGGGTGAATCGCCAGGTCTCCTCCCGGCCGGTGGGCACGGTGTGGTCTGCGAGGAACCACGACGGGGTTGGGTGCAGGTGCGAGGTGAACTGCTTGGCGGCGACCGTGGATCTGGGCTCGCTGGTGATGGTACTCAACTGGGTTCTCTTTTCTGGTTCGTCTTCTCGGGGCGTCCGCGGTGTCGGCGTTCAGCCGACCGCGCCCTCCATCTGCAGCTCGATCAGCCGGTTGAGCTCGAGTGCGTACTCCATCGGCAGTTCGCGGGCGATCGGCTCGACGAACCCACGCACCACCATCGCGGCCGCCTCGTCCTCACCCAGGCCGCGCTGCATCAGGTAGAACAACTGGTCCTGGCTGATCTTGGAGACGGTGGCCTCGTGGGCCATCGAGACGTCTTCCTCCTGGACGTCCACGTAAGGGTAGGTGTCGGTGCGTGAGATGTTGTCGACCAGCAGGGCGTCGCACTTCACGCTGGACGCCGAGTGCACCGCACCCGGCTGCACTTCCACCAGGCCACGGTAGGACGCCCGGCCGCCGCTGCGCGAGACCGACTTCGACACGATCGTCGAGCTGGTGTACGGCGCGGCATGCACCATCTTGGAGCCGGTGTCCTGGTGTTGGCCCTCGCCCGCGAATGCAACTGACAGCGTCTCACCCTTGGCGTGCGGACCCATCAGCCAGACTGCCGGGTACTTCATGGTGATCTTGGAACCGATGTTGCCGTCGATCCACTCCATGGTGCCGCCCTCGGCCACCGTGGCCCGCTTGGTGACCATGTTGTAGACGTTGTTCGACCAGTTCTGGATGGTCGTGTAGCGCACCCGGGCGTCCTTCTTGACGATGATCTCCACCACCGCCGAGTGCAGCGAGTCCGACTTGTAGATCGGCGCGGTGCAGCCCTCGACGTAGTGGACGTAGGAGCCCTCGTCGGCGATGATCAGCGTGCGCTCGAACTGGCCCATGTTCTCGGTGTTGATCCGGAAGTAGGCCTGCAGCGGGATGGTGACATGGACGCCCTTGGGCACATAGATGAACGAGCCGCCCGACCAGACCGCGGTGTTCAGCGCGGAGAACTTGTTGTCCCCGGCCGGGATCACGGTGCCGAAGTACTCCCGGAACAGTTCGGGGTGCTCCTTGAGGGCGGTATCGGTGTCGAGGAAGATGACGCCCTGGCGTTCCAGTTCCTCGTTGATCTTGTGGTAGACCACCTCCGACTCGTACTGAGCCGCCACACCGGCGACCAGCCGGGCCTTCTCGGCCTCGGGGATGCCGAGCCGGTCGTAGGTGTTCTTGATGTCGGCGGGCAGCTCATCCCAAGTGGTGGCCTGCCGCTCGGTTGAGCGCACGTAGTACTTGATCGAATCGAAGTCGATGCTTGACAGGTCGGCGCCCCAGGTGGGCAACGGCTTGCGCTTGAACAACTTGAGCGCGCGCAGCCGACGCTCCAGCATCCAGGCGGGTTCCTCCTTGATCGCGGAGATCCCGCGAACCACGGACTCGTCCAGGCCGCGTTTGGCGGTGGCGCCAGCCAGATCGGAATCGTGCCAGCCGTAGCGGTACTGCGACAGGGCCTCGATCTGCTCAGCCTGTGTCGGCTGTTCCGTGACCGTCGTTGGGTTGTCGACCTGAGTGGTCATGCGCTCACCTTTCGATCTGCGCTGGTTCGCTTCGCGCGCGTGGGTACAGGCTTGGGCAGCAGTGTGTGGCCACCCAAATGGATGCGGCAGGCCTCATCGCCGGAGGCGATGGTGGCCGACCGCGAGACGTCAGTGCCGAGCAGCCGAGCGAAGACGCTCGTCTCGACCTCACACAGCTGGGGGAAGCGGGCCGCCACATGGGCGACTGGACAATGGTGCTGGCAAAGCTCGCCGTCGTCGTGGGCGGACGCAAAGTAGCCGGCCGCGCTGAGCGCGTCGGCCAGCAACTGCATCGGATCGACGTCCGGATGGTGGGCGCGACGACGCAGGTAATCGTCCTCAATCTCGGCCAGGCGCTTCTCGGCCAGCCTGTCGATTGCGTCGGGCCCGACGGCTGCCACCAGCTCACTGAGTGCGGTGAGCGCGAGGGTGTCGTAGGCCTGACCGAAACCCTGTCGGCCGGCTGGGGTCAGCAGGTATGTCTTGGCAGGCCTGCCGCGTCCGCGCGGACCAGCCTGTTCCTTGAACGTGATCTCCCCGGATTCCAGCAGCGCGGTCAAGTGGCGGCGCACACCAGCGGTGGTGAAGTCCAGTTCAACAGCGAGTTCGGCCGCAGTCAATGGCCCGCCGGCGAGCAGTAGATCGAGCACGCGCTGCCGTGTGGACGCGTCGGTGACACTGCCGTCAGCCCGATCAGGGCTTTCCGCAACAGGCCTGCGCGTGGATTTCACAACCCCAATGTTGTCTAATTCGAGCAGGAAAACCAAGCCCGTCCCGACATCTGGATCACGATACCCAGCACTTCAGCCACCGCGAAACCCTGTGGTGGTCAGATCACCATTCAGACCCGGATTCGGCCGCCCGGTCCTGACGAAGTAAAGTTGACTGCTGTCGGCAAAAATACCGACGACCCAGCCAGGCTAGACAACAGAGGCTCAGTGATGAACGCCAAATCCGGGAATCGCACCAATAGCGGCGAGCAAACCCCACGTTTCGCTGTCGCAAGATTCGCCCGCCCGCTCAGCTTGGTCGCGATCCTCGCGATCCTGCTGGGCTTGTCCAGTTGCGGTGGCGGCAGCTCGCCCGGCGAACATACCGGCGGCGGCGAGGCCAACCTGCAACTTCCCAAGCTCGACTCGGTCAGCTTCATCAACGGCGCCATCGATGGCCATACCCTGCTGATGCTCGGCCTGGTCGTCTGCCTCGGCGGCCTCGCCTTCGGCCTAATGACCTACTCCCGGCTGCGCAACCTGCCGGTACACAAGTCGATGCTTGAGGTTTCCGAGCTGATCTACCGCACCTGTCAGACCTATCTGACCAAGCAGCTGCGCTTCCTCACCGTGCTGTGGGCGTTCATAGCCGCCGTCGTCTTCGTCTACTACTTCTTCCTGGTCGGCTTCCCGATCGGACGAGTCGCGATCATCCTGCTGTTCAGCCTGATCGGCATGATGGGAAGCGCCTTCATCGCCTGGTTCGGCATCCGCGTCAACACCTTCGCCAACTCACGGACCAGCTTCGCAGCGCTGCGCGGCAAGCCCTATCAGGCCCACTCCATCCCGATGAACGCAGGCATGAGCGTCGGCATGGTGCTGATCAGCGTCGAGCTGTCCATGATGCTGATCATCATGCTGTTCCTGCCAGGCGAACTGGCCGGCGTCTGCTTCATCGGTTTCGCCATCGGCGAGTCGTTGGGGGCCTCGGCACTGCGCATCGCAGGCGGCATCTTCACCAAGATCGCCGACATCGGTTCCGACCTGATGAAGATCGTCTTCAAGATCAAGGAGGACGACGCCCGCAACCCCGGCGTCATCGCGGACTGCGTCGGCGACAACGCGGGCGACTCCGTCGGCCCGTCGGCCGACGGCTTCGAGACCTACGGCGTGACCGGCGTCGCCCTGGTCACCTTCATCCTGCTGGGCGTCCACGACGCCCACACCCAGGTGCAGCTGCTGGTCTGGGTCTTCTTCATCCGCGTGGTGATGGTGATCGGATCACTCATCTCGTACGCCGTCAACGCGATGATCACCAAGGCCCGCTACGAACATGCCGACGAGATGGACTTCGAGCGGCCGCTAAGCAACCTGGTCTGGCTGACCTCGATCACCTGCATGGTGCTCACCTTCGCCACCTCGGCGTTGCTCATCGGTGACCTGCCCGGCGGACTGTGGTGGAAGTTGTCGGTGATCGTCAGCTGCGGCACCTTGGCTGGCGCCCTGATCCCCGAACTTGTGAAGGCGTTCACCTCCACCAAGTCGCGCCACGTCCGCGAGGTCGTGGTCTCGTCCCAGCAGGGCGGCCCCAGCCTGAACATCCTGTCGGGCATCACCGCAGGCAACTTCTCCGCCTACTGGATCGGGTTGGCGATCGTCGTCCTGATGGCCATCGGCGCCGGCATCAGCACCCTCGGGCTCGATTCGTTGATGATCGCGCCCGCGATCTTCGCGTTCGGCCTGGTCGCATTCGGCTTCCTGGGCATGGGGCCGGTCACCATCGCCGTCGATTCGTACGGCCCGGTCACCGACAATGCGCAGAGCGTCTACGAGCTGTCCACCATCGAGGAGATCCCCGGGGTGGGCGCCGAGATCGAGCGCGACTTCGGCTTCGAGCCCCAGTGGGACAAGGCCAAGCGCCTGTTGGAGGAGAACGACGGGGCCGGCAACACCTTCAAGGCGACGGCCAAGCCGGTGCTCATCGGCACCGCCGTGGTGGGAGCCACCACGATGATCTTCTCGATCATCATGACCCTGACAGATCGGGACCCGTTCGGCCCGCTCGGCATGAACCTGTCACTGCTGAACCCCGCGCTGCTGCTCGGCCTGATCACCGGCGGCTCCATCATCTACTGGTTCAGCGGCGCGTCCGCGCAGGCCGTGATCACCGGCTCGTACCGGGCAGTCGAGTTCATCAAGGCGAACATCCGGTTGGACGGCATCACCCGAGCTTCGGTTAAGGACTCACGCAAGGTCGTCGAGATCTGCACGAAGTACGCCCAGGAGGGCATGCTCAACATCTTCCTTGGCGTCTTCTTCGCGACCCTCGGTTTCGCGTTCGTTGATGAGTGGTTCTTCATCGGCTACTTGATCTCGATCGCGATCTTCGGCCTCTACCAGGCCATCTACATGGCCAACGCCGGCGGCGCCTGGGATAACGCGAAGAAGCTGGTCGAGATCGATCTGGACGCCAAGGGCACCGACCTGCATGACGCGGCAATCATCGGCGACACCGTCGGCGACCCGTTCAAGGACACCAGCTCGGTCTCCCTGAACCCGATCATCAAGTTCAGCACGCTGTTCGGCCTGCTGGCCGTCGAGTTGGCGGTCTCGGTCCGCGCCTCGTCCCCCGGCTTGGTCTTGGCTGGCGCCCTGATCTTCATCGCTTTGGCCTGCTTCTTCGTCTACCGGTCGTTCTACGGCATGCGGATCGGCTTCAGCTTGTCCGACGTCAAGCGCCAGCTGGACGACCTCGGACAAGCCCCGACGATCACTGTCGGCGAGGATCACGACGATCAACTGGTCGATGGTCACTTGGCCCACGAGGATGACCTGAACCATGACGATGACCTCAACCACGACAGCGACCAGGCCAGGTGGGCTTCCGCAAGCGTGTGAGGGCAATCGTCTGATTCGATGCCGACTGCTCTGGCGCGGCCAGACCACTAGGCTTTCAGCATGATCTCGACTGCGCTGCTCACCGATATGTATGAGCTGACCATGATCAAGGCCGCCATGCATGCCGGTACCGCATTTCGACGCTGCACCTTCGAGCTCTTTCCCCGGCGGTTGCCGCCGGGGAGGAGCTACGGTGTGGTGGCTGGCACCGGACGAGCACTAGAGGCGCTGCAGCATTTCCGATTCGGCCCTGACGAGATCAGCTTCTTGCAGGAGCGAGGCATCGCCGACGACATGCTCGCCGAGTGGCTGGGTGACTACACATTCACCGGCAACATTCGCGGTTATGGCGAGGGCGAACTCTTCTTCTCGGGCTCTCCCGTGCTGGTGGTGGAGGGCAGCTTCGCCGAGGTGGTCTTGCTTGAGACGCTGATGCTGTCCATCTTCAACCACGACTCCGCGGTGGCCTCGGCTGCGTCCCGCATGACCTTGGCCGCGGAGGGGCGCCCGATCATCGAGATGGGCGGACGGCGCACCCATGAGTGGGCGGCCGTGGCCTCGGCACGAGCGGCCTGGATCGCGGGGTTCGGGTCCAGCTCCGACCTTGAGGCCGCCCGCAGCTGGGGAATCCCGGTCAGCGGCACCGCCGCGCACGCCTTCACGATGCTCTTCGACACCGAGGAGGAGGCCTTCGAGGCGCAGTTGGCTGCTCAGGGCATCGACACGACTTTGCTCGTCGACACCTACGATGTCGACGAGGCCATCAAGTTGGGCGTCCGACTGACCGACGGCAAGCTCGGGGCGATCCGGCTCGACTCCGGCGACCTCAGCACCGAGGTGCACCGGGTGCGGAGGCTGCTGGACTCGCTTGGCGCGACCAAGACCAAGATCATCGTCACCAACGACCTGGACGAATACCAGATCGCCGCACTGCGAGGTGCCCCGGTGGACGGCTTCGGGGTCGGCACGTCGGTGGTCACTGGATCTGGCCATCCGACCTGTGGCATGGTCTTCAAGATCGTCAGCCGCGCAGATTCCGACGACCCGGGGGCTGCGCAACGTCCAGTGGCGAAACGCTCGGAGAGCAAGGCCACGATCGGTGGACGCAAGTTCGTCATGCGCCAGATCGGGGACGACGGGAAGGCCACCGCCGAGGTGATCGGTATCGACGTGGAGCCCAGGGCAGGCACCAACGACCGGACGGTGCTGGTCGACCTCGTCCGCGAGGGCGAGATCGTCGGCGCCGAGCCGCTGCAGGACGCCAGGCAGCGCCACGAACGCGCCAGGGCCGAACTGCCGATCGCCGGGTTGCGGATCAGCCGTGCCGAGCAGGCGATCCCCACGATCTACGTGGACCCATCCGGCCAAACCACCGACAACGTCTACCTGACGGGCAAACCCCCGGCGAACCTGTGACGCTAGGCTCAGGGGCATGACTACCGCATTGATCGTCGTGGACGTCCAGAACGACTTCTGTGAGGGTGGCTCGCTGGCGGTGACCGGCGGCGCGCAGGTCGCACGCAACATAGCGGCCTTCACCGGCCGAGATCTCGAACTGGCCGACGGGCATGGCATCACCTATGTGATGGCGACTCGTGATCGGCACGTCGATCCGGGCGAGCACTTCAGTGACAATCCCGACTACGTCGACAGCTGGCCACGGCATTGCTTGGTTGGCACCCCGGGCGCCGACTTCCATCCAGCAGTGGCCCAGCTGCCCTTCCACGCGGTCTTCGACAAGGGCGCCTACACCGCCGCCTACTCCGGCTTCGAAGGCACGGTCGGCGGCACCGATTCCGGAGAGTCACTGCACCACTGGTTGAACCGCCACGGTGTCGGTGAGGTGCAGGTTTGTGGGCTGGCCACCGACCACTGCGTCCGGGCGACGGCGTTGGACGCCAGCCGACTCGGTTACCACACCACTGTGCTGCTCAACCTGGCAGCACCGGTGAGCGCAGAGCACGTCCCGCAGGTGGTCGAAGAACTGAACAACGCGCAGGTCTTCGTCACGATCTGAGCGCCAACGCGTCCGAACTCAGCGCCCAAGCCGACGCCTTTCAGGTGCGGCGTGGATGGGCTGGTCTGCGGCCCTCACCGCGAGTGTCTTGTCGATCTGGGCCGGTGCGACACCCAAGGCCGAGGCGGCTGCGTCCACGGTGGCGATTTCGGTGCCCGTATCGATGACACACAGCCCACTGTGATGGGCGTCGAGAAACGCCTGCGTTCGTGCCACGCTCATGGCCACACCCCACGCGGTCGCTGATCGATCGGGATCATTACCTCGTCGGCCTCGAACGTGTCGTGGGCTGGGCACTCGATGAGGTCGCCGGGCAGATGACTCCCCCGACAGATCAGCTCACTACCGCACGCGGTCTTCGTTGGACGCCCACCGGCCTGATGTCGGACGCCATGGCGCCGGCACCCGCGCGAAACCGTTCATCACCGCAGCCAGCCGCATTGGACGCTCCAACTGGTAGATTTCCTCCATCCGCAAGGGCTCGCCATCCGGCCCCGACAGCGGGATCTGCCAATTCGGGTACTCCTTCCAGGTGCCGGGTTGATTCTGCACCCGTCGATCGCCGACCGCGTCCACCAGCGCGACGTTCAGCACCCGGGAACTCGTGGCGGTCAGGTACCGGTACAGCCCGAGCACCGCGGCCTCCACATCATCGTCCCCGTCATCGCCCAGCAGGCCCCGCTCGTCGAGCAACTGCATCCACCGTTCCTGCTCGCGATTGGCTGCCGCCTCCTCCTCTTCCAGCGACTCAGTCAACAGCCCGAGCGAATGGCGCAACCTGACGTGATCGTTGGCCAGATACCCAGCGGTGGGCGGGAGGTCGTGCGTGACGACCGATGCCATGGCGTACTCCCGCCAGTGCTCGGGTGGCAGCGGCTGGCCGTGCGAATCATATTCGAACCAGAGCACCGAAGTGCCCAGGATGCCCCGCTCGTTGAGGTAGCCGCGCACCCAAGGCTCGACAGTTCCGAGGTCCTCGCCGATCACGAACGCGTCGGCACGCTGCGCCTCCAGCATGATGATGCCGACGAGCGCGTCGTGGTCATAGCGGACGTAGGTGCCCTCGCGCGCCGTACCGCCCGCAGGAATCCACCACAACCGAAACATGCCGATGACGTGGTCGATGCGAACCCCGCCGGCGTGGCCGAGCGCGGTCTGCAGCATGCTTCGGAAAGGCGCGTAGGCGGTGTCGGCGAGCCTGTCGGGTCGCCAAGGCGGCTGCCCCCAGTCCTGACCCATCTGGTTGTAACCGTCTGGTGGAGCACCGACGGTGATTTCGTGGGCATAGACATCAGCCATCATCCAGGTATCGGCGGACGCGGCGCTCACCCCGACAGCCAGGTCGGTGATGACGCCAACGGACATGCCGGCATCCGTGGCGGCCTGCTGGGTGTCGCTCAGTTGCTCCCAAGTGATCCACTGCAGCCACTCGTGGAAGGTGACCTCGTGGCTGTACTCCTCACGCAACCTCGTCACTCGCGGTGAGGTGGGGCGTCGCAGATCGTCGTCCCACCCGCGCCAGTCATTGCCGTGGTGCTCGCAAAGCACGCACCACGTGGCGAAGTCACGCAGCCTGCGTCCGTGCTTGCGCCGGAAATCATCGAAGGCCATCTGGCGGGCAGGCCGTAGTCCCCTCCGATGGATGATCTCCAATGCCTGGCGTTTGTACTGCCAAGCGAGATCTCGCTGCACGAGGGTTTGCCCGACCAACTCGGCATCCAGCTTCACACGCAGCCCGTTGAACTCGGCACGCTGTTCCTCGTCGAGGTCGCCGAACTCGTGTACCTCCTCGGGCCGGGTGTACATGGGGTTCAGAAAGAGCCTGGAACTGGGCAAGTACGGCGAGTTGTCCATCGGTGGAGCTGACTGTGCAGCATGCAGCGGATTGATGAGCACGTAATCCGCATACTGCTGGGTGGCCGACCAGATGGCCAGGTCGGACAGATCCGTCAGATCACCCATCCCCCAGGAACCCTCTGACCGGATGCTGTACAGCTGTGCCGCATAGCCCCAGAGGCGACGGCTGCCGAGCCGCTCGGGCAGGCCGAGGAATCGGGGCGTGACGATGAGAGTGGAGTCTGCCTGCCGATCGTCCGACAGAAGTTCGAGACGGTGATAGCCGGTCGGGAGGTCGGCTGGGATCTGGAAACTGGCCTCACCGATCAGGACGCCGTCGATCTGCCGCGGTTCGACCAAGTGCTGCCGCTGTCCCAAGTAGCGCACCTCACCGGTCTCCAGCCGAAGCCGGATCTGCGCCGGGTGACCGTGCACCACGTGCACCTCGACATGGGCATGATCATCACCCTCGACCATCACCACGACTGGAGGTAGGCTGCGTCGCCACGGTTTCAGGTCGTGTTCTGCAATGGCGGCCTCCGCATGGTCCGGGGTCGACGCATCCACCCCCATGGCGGCCATGACCTTGATGATGGTCTCGTCGGGGACCTGCGTATGGCGGTGCTTCCAGTCCCAAAACTCGGTGGCGATGCCGAGCAACTCGGCAAGACGATGCAGCGCAGACCCGGCGTTCATGGGCCAAACCTACCGGTCGCGAGGGGCTCGTCAGCGGATCTTGACCACCTGTGTACGAGCGATCATGTCATGCAGTGTCTGCCGCCTGGCGTTGAACAGCGGCAGCAGGCCGTTGATCAGCGGGAGGACCAGGAGGAACCCGATCATTTGATAGGCGATGTTGCGTAACACGGCGACACCAAGCGGCAGGCCGTCGTGTTGACGGCCTTGACCGGTGGGCACCACGCGCAGTCCGAGGGCGAGCATTCCGAGCGTGCCGCCCCTCCAGGCCTGAAGACCGATCGAGTAGATGAGGTTGACCGCAAGGCTGATCAGCAACAGACTCGTCAGGGGACCGACCAGACCATATTGCGGATCTGTGTAGGAGGGCATCGAAGCGCCCGTCTCCACTGCCCGCGTGGCGTCAAGCAGCCAAGCCTCCATGCCGACTCCGATCGCCTCGCTGAACGACATGCCAGCCACGCCGACCACAACCGCCAGCACCACGGAGTCGACCAAGAGCGCCCCCACGCGTGACCACCACCCGGCAAGTGGGACGCCGTCGGCGGTGATGGGGCCGGACGGGGCACGGGAAGCAGCGCCCACGTGGGGATCGAAACCACTCCACGATGGCTGCGAAACCGGTGCCACTTGGTTGGTCCAAGCGCCACCGTCCCAATATCGCTGCTGTCCGGGCGTGACGGGATCCGGGTACCAGCCCATGGGCGGCAGCTGGGAGGAGGGGGTGTTGTACTCACTCACCGCGCCAGTATCCCACACCGCCGGATACCGACAAGATCGCCTAACCAACGCTCGCGGACTCGTTGCATACCGGGCCGATCCGTAGACTCGCCAGCACTGCCAGGCCACCCACCACGGTGGCCAGCAGGTAAATCGGCGCGAAGATCACCCCAGCGTCGCCAGCGAGGTGCAGCGCCGCGAAGATGCCGCCGGCGGCACCGGTCACCAACCCGTTCCCGAGCCCTTCGGCGACTTGCAGGGACGAGGTGTTGCGTCCGATCAGGTGCGGCTCGCTCATCTGCATGTTGGCCAGTGAGGTGCTGCTCACCGCCAGGCCCATACCCACACCCCCGACAACGAACGAAATTGCCAACACAACCCAATGCACCGAGAACCAGGCTGCCATCGTGACCACCGCCATCGTCATCGCGATGATGACTGCACCGATCTGGATGATCCGGTCGCGCCGAATGCGGAACCTCCGCCAGGCCTGCACCACGGAGCCGAGCGTCCAGCCGGTCGAGCCAAGTGCAAGGAAGAGACCAGCCTGCCCGAGGCTGAAGCCATGCATCTGGATCAGCAACAGTGGCAGGAAGCTTTCGCCGGCGAAGAATGCGCCGCAGATCAACAAGCGGGTCGACGTCACCGCAGGCAAACCGCCCGCGAACCGCAGGAAGCCGGGCGGCATCAGGACCGGCAGACCGGCGAGGAGCACCATCAGACCCACCAGGGCGACGATCAGGCCCTGCCAACCGAGCAGCTGGCCGGCCAACTGAAGCAGCGCAGCACCGGCGGCGGCCGCGAAGGCCGCCCAGATCGGCACCGGATCGGTCCGTTCAGGGGCGCCGTCCCACTGCCGCTGCAACCGGGCCAGCGGCCGGATTCCGGGGATGGCCACCGCGATCAAGAACGGCACGATCCCAAGGAAGACCCACTGCCAGCCGAAGCGGGTGGTGATCCAAGCCGAGATCGGCGGGCCGAGGAATCCTGGCAGCATCCAGCACAGCGACAGCAAGCTCATCAACCAGGCACGTTCCTGCTTGCCATACGTCTGTGCGACGACCACCATGAACGCCAGGTTGGTGGCACCGCCACCGACCCCCTGCACGAACCGGGAGACCAGTAACGCTTCCATTGAGGGAGCGAACCCAGCACCGAGCAGGCCGACGATGAAGACGCCGACACCTGCCGCCAAGGGCGCCACCGGACCTATCCTGTCAACCAGACGTCCAGCCAGGACGATGGCGAGCACTTGGCCGATCACGAAGCCGGTAAAGGCCCACGCATAGAGGTCGACCCGGCCCAGATCATCGGCGGCAGCGGGCATCGCCGTCAGGGTGCCGTAGGCCTCGAATGCGATGGCCAATGCACCACCGAGCAAGGTCACCGTCAGCGCCCGTTGGCCCCGCGGCGATGACTCGGTCGGGATCGGCTGGGTCACCGGTCCAGTCTGGCATCTTGACCCAGGCGTGCCACACTTGAGCCATGAGTCAACTGGCCCCGGGTTCCCAGACGATCACCGAGCAGCGCGTCGAGGAGCGCTACCAGACGGGTGACGAAGAGCGCTTCAGCCACTATGTGCCCAAGGCCAAGCTCCTTGAAGCTCAAGTGAACGGGACGCCGGTCGTGGCCCTGTGCGGCAAGGTTTGGGTCCCCACCCGGAACCCCGAGCGGTTCCCCGTGTGCCCAGAATGCAAGAAGATCTGGGAATCATTGCAGCCCGGGAAGAACAAGGGCCCCGACCGGTAGTCCAGGCCACTTCGGCGGACAACCAGCCGTCACGCGGCGCGGCCGAAACCGAGGTCTCCCTCGACTTGGCCGTGCCGCCATTGCTGTAAGGCAGTCCCCCGGTCGTGCAGCACCCCTCCGAAGCAGTGCTGCACGCCAATGGGTTATCAGCTCAGACCGTACGCCTGGTGCACCAGCACCACCGGATGCACCGTACGCACCCCGGTCGACTTCTCGATCTGCCAACGACAAGTCTCGGTGTCACACGCGACCACGCCCTGGTTGGTGGCCTCCACCATGTCGAACAGACCCTTGCCGACCGCTTGGGCGATCTCGTACTTCTCTTTCTTCAGCCCGTACGTGCCCGCAATCCCGCAGCAGATCGAACCGCTCTCCACAACTTCGATCCCCGGGATCAACCGCAACAGGTCGGCCGCCGGCATACCGATGCCTTGGCTGCGCACCTGGCAGGGCTGATGGTATGGGACGCGCAGGTCGATCCGCTTGAAGTCGGTTGGCAGGTCGCCGGCGTCGTAGAGCTCCATCAGGAACTCGGAGATGTCGCGGGTGCGCGTGCCGACATCGAGGAGCTCGGGGTCGTCGAGCCCGAGGATCTCGTGTGCCTCGTGCCTCAGCATGCCGCCGCAACTGCCAGCGGAGCTCACGATGGTCAGGTCGGTGCCGGCGGAACGCAGTTGGGCGACCAGGGCGCGCACTTGGTCAGTGGCCCGGTCGAACAGGCCGTTGCTCTGGTGGGCCAGTCCGCAGCATCCTTGTTTGGGCACCAGTACCTGGAAGCCGATGTGCTCCAGCACCTCGATCGATTTCATGGCCGCGTCCACCTCGAAGTAGCCGCCTGCACACCCGTGGAAGAAGACCACCGGGCCACGGGTTGGCTTGTTCGTCGGCTTCGGACGCGAGCGCAGCCAACCGTGCAACGTCTTGGAACGCGCGGTGGGCATCGGCGCCTTCTTGTCGACGCCCACGACCTTCTCCATAACGACGCGTGCGAGCGAGTTGCCCAGTACGGCGTTGGCAATCGGCGCCACCGGGGTCATCATTTTGCCCATCAGCGTGGTCTCGGTGATCAACCGGTCCCGGATCGGCATGCCGTTTTCGACCTTCATCACCGCCCGGGCCAGCGAGTTGATCTCGGCCACCTTCACCCCTTGCGGGCAGACCACAGTGCAGGTCCCGCAGCTGGAGCAGTAGTCGACCGAGTGATCCACCGAATCCCCGTCGCGGTAGCGTTCAGCCTGCGGCCCAACGAACTTCGGCCCGGTGAACATCTCGGTGACCGGATAGACCGGACAGTACTGCTCGCAAAGCGTGCACTTGACGCAATGATCGAGGCTGACACGCTTGAGTTCGTTGTTCAACCGCTCGCGGAGCTGCTTGGATTGTTCGGACCTCGCGCTCATGCCCGTCCTCCCATGATCGATTCTGCGGCACGCACAGCGGTGGCCACCGCGATGCCCTCCCCGGACTTCTCGCGCCAACGTTCCGCGCCGGCAATGATGTCACCGGCCAGGTACAGGTTCTCGTACTTCGCCCTTCCGGCAGCGTCTGTCTCGACGCCCACCTCGAACAGCGGATGCGGCGCCCAGTAGTCAGGACCGATCAGGGTGTTGGCGTCAGTCTGCGTCAGCGGCAGCCCGAACAGCGGCTCGCTGATCTTCCCGCGGCTGTCCACGGTGATCGCGCCGCTGGCGAACCCGCCGGGAGCAAAGACGAAGTCGGTCGCCCGCAGGTCGCGCGTCCCGCCGGCGACGGCCAGAGTCACCGATGCCACCCGGCCACCGTTCGTCTTGCAGCCGACGACCCGGCTGCCGATGATCACCCTGCCACCCGCCGCCTTGAACTTGGCGAGCAGCGCGTCGTGCAATCGGATACCGGGAACCGACGGCGGTTGCATTGGCACCTCCGCGATAGGTCGTCCCACTTGGTCGGCGACTCGCCGCCAAGTGCCCGGCTTCACACCGAGGATCGCGGGCAGCAACAGCACCGCACCGTCAGGGGCCGCAGCCGCGACCGCCGCGGCGAAGCGCTTGGCATACGCAGGATCCTCGATCGCCCGGGCGAACATGTGCCCCGACGAATCGACCTCTCGTCTGGCTGGCAGATCGATCCAGGCCGCCCGGCAGCCGAGGTTCCCGGCCAGCAACTCGGCGGGGAAGTCCTTCAACTGCCGCACCCCGACCACTGCGTAGCTGGCTGCCTGATGCGCGGCCACCATGGACGGCTGGGCCAGCGCGGTCGGACGCATCGCCCCCACCGCCGTCGGCAGCACGTAGTTCTGCGCGGGGTCACCCACCAGCAATTCTTCCCCGAGCGTGTCGCGCAGCCAGGCGACGGCGTCCCGCACCTTTTCGGCACCGATGCTGGCGTACGGATGCCCGGCGGGCAGTTCACCGATGGCCGCCAGTGGGTTGGCCACCCGCCCCGGCGAATAACCGAGGACATCCACGGTGCCCTGCGACAACTGGAACCCCCCCTCGCCCTTCGCGGCGAGTAACACACTTCGCCCGGACTCGACAAGCTTCAATGCGGCGCTCAAGCCAGCGGGGCCGAGGCCGATCACAACAACGTCGCTCACAACACGACCTCCTTTTCCGGCTGCGGAAGGTGCTCCACGTCATAGGTGCCCTGGATGATCCAGTGGTCGAGGGCGGTTTGGCGCACCTGATCGCCAGCCAGGATCGGCCACAACCCGATCCACCGGTTCTTCAGGAACAGCCGCAGCAGCCCGGTGGCACGCTCGGCGTCCACGACCTTCTCGGCGACGGCGATGCCAGCCGCCCGGGTCGAACAGAATCCACCTTGACAGGGCCCCATACCCAGCCGAGTCTGTCGCCGGATATCGTCCAGCGTGGCGTCGGGCTGCTCTTTCATGGCCTTGACGAGCACCGATCGGCGCAACAGTTCACACTCGCAGATGATCGGATCTGTGAAGCGATCCTCTTCTGCCTCCTCCAGCCGATGGGTGACCTGGTAGAGCTTGCGATTCTCGCTGCCAGGCACCGGCTCGTCGGCAGTCCGGCACTTGCGCTCCGTGTCGCCCATCTGCTCGCACATCGCGTCCACGATGTGCTCGGCCATCAGCCGGTAGGTGGTGAGCTTGCCGCCGCCGATGGTCAACATGCCGTTCAACCCATCACGGGCCGCGTGGTCGAGCACCGCCATGCCCCGGCTCATGTGCCGGGTGTCGGTGGCCGCCACCCGATCGTCCTTGATCAGCGGACGCGCGCCCGACCAGGCGTGCAAAGCTCGGGCATCGCGGAAGCTCGGAATCAGCTTCTCGCCGGCGTCCAACATCTCTTGCACCTCTACCCGGGGGATGGCCAGCACGTCGGGGTCATCCTCTTTGACGTCGGTGGTACCGATGATCGAAACGGTGTGCACCGGGACGAGGATGTCACCGTCGGTCGGGTACACGCACCGGTTGATCACGGTATTCACCAGACGGTGGTTCATCGCGACCATGATTCCCCGGCCCGCCACAACGTTCACGTCATGCAGTCCGGCGAGGGCGGCCACTTGGCCCGCCCATGGCCCGGCGCAGTTCAGCACGAAGCCACAGTTGATGCGGACGTCCTCACCGCCCTTCACGTCTCGTGCCAGTACCGCGGACACCCGGTCGCGCTCGCGCTCAATACCGACCACCTTGTGGTACGTGAGCACAGTCGCGCCGTACGCCTGCGCCGAGCGTGCCGCGCCCCAGACCAGTTGCCACCCGTCGACCGAGCCGTCCTCCACCTCGATCGCACGCAGGATGCCGGGGTTGAGCAGCGGTTCGCGACGCAAGGCCTCGGCGACAGCAATCTCTCTGGCGGGCACCCCAGTGGCAGCCGCACCGGCGAGGAACTTGTCAGCGAAACCAGGGTCATCACCAGGCGTGACCACGAAGAAACCACCGGTGTCCTCCACCGCATCCGCCTGAATACGCTTGAGGATCGCATTCTCCTCGGCGCACTCGGTCGCCGATTGCGGATCGCTGACCACGTAGCGGCCGCCCGAATGCAGCAATCCGTGGAATCGGGCCGTGGTGCCCTGACCGAGATCGGCGCGTTCCAGCAAGACCGCCCGGTAGCCGCGCATCGCAGCATCTCGAACGACGCCGACTCCGGTGGATCCACCCCCTATGACAACGACGTCGGCCTCGAGACTCTTCATCGGTTGCTCCTTCCACCGTTGGCTGCGCTCGCCGGATCTGCGAATACCTTCCCGCATTCTGGTGCGGATGGGGAGCCCCCGCGGGCATTCCTGTCAAACGACCACGCCGCAATCTGCTCCCTGCACGATCGTGCCGGCTGCACGGTCGTGCGCCTGCTCCGATCCACTGTGCACAGATGCCGCTGCGGCGCGTCAACGGGACCGTGTTCGACTCTGGACCGTCTAGTCTTTCTAGCGCAATACTGCACTGGGGAGGGCAGCTGCGGGAGCAGTCGTGCTTCCCCGTCCTATCAATGTTGTGGGAAAGGAATGGCTGCATGTTCACAGCTTCATTCGGCATCTTCCTATTTGGATTGATCGCCGCTGCTGGTGGTGGAGCGCTGGGTGCTGCTATCGGCGGCAACTACGCCTTCGGTTTCACCGGCCTCATGATTCTTGCCGCCTTCGGCGTCAAGGCGGCGACAGGCAGCAGTGTCTGGTTCGACTATGTCGCCTTCGGCCCGTTCTTCGGACCGCACGTCGCGTTCGCAGGTGGTGCGGCCGCAGCAGCCTATGCGGCAAACAAGAGGCACTACATGGTGCCGAACGCGCACCTGTCGAACAGTGACGTGGCCCAGACCGGCAAAGATGTCAGCGAGCCGCTGGCCCGCTTGAACCGTCCCGATGTGCTTCTGATGGGCTCGCTGTTCGGTATGGGTGGCTACGCCGTCAAGATCGGCATTGACAACATCCCGTGGCTCGGCGCCCACACCGACTCGGTCGCCATGACCGTGATCATCTCCGGCATGACCGCCCGTCTGGTGTTCGGCGGCTCGCTGATGAACCCCGAGAAGTACAACGCCGGCGCGAGCGGCTTCATGGCGAAGATCGCCCCGACGGCCGACCATGCTTGGCTGCGTTACCAAGAGCGGCCCAGCCAGTTCCTCACCATCGGCATGCTGTTCGGCATCGCCGCCGGTGCGGTCTCCGTCGCCGTTGCCACCATCGACGGCTTCGCCGCCGTGGCACAGACCCTGCCGTTCGCCATGTCGGCAGTTGTCATCTTCTGGTTGGTCCTTGGCCATCAGATGCCGGTCCAGCACCATGCCACGATCGTCGCCGGCCTGTTCGCAGTCAAGTTCCTCCCCATCTTCGTCGGTGGTTCCGAGTTCCACTGGAACGGTGCCTGGTTCGAGGCTGGCAAGGCCGGCGCTTGGGATTCGAATACGTGGATGATGGCAGCATTGGTGATCCTGCTGGCTGGTGTCGCCGGCGCCATCTCCATGTCGCTCGCAGAACTGAGCAACCGGCTCTTCTACGCTCGAGGCAACAGCCACATTGATCCGCCCGCCATGGCCATCTGGATCTCGACCATCTTGATTCTGGGCAGCGCCAGCCTGTTCTCCGGCCCGATGCTCGTTGGCTGACCTTGCCACCGACTGATCGATCGACCCCATAGGAAGGTGACCACGATGGATGTCCACAGCCTGCCGACCGAGTTCTACTCCGCCTACGTCTTCGATATGGACGGCACGATCTACCTAGGCGACCACTTGTTGCCTGGTGCTGCGCGCATGATCGAAGAACTGCGCCGCCGGAACATTCCGGTCCGGTTCTTGTCGAACAACCCGACCAAGGACCCGGAGATGTACGCAGAGAAGCTTGACCGCTTGGGCATTCAGACACCTGTCGACGACATCGCCAACACGATCGTCACTACCACCCGCTGGCTCAAGCACCACGCTCCCGACGCAGTTCTCTTCGTCGTGGGTGAGGAGCCGCTGAAGCGGGCGCTGGTGAAGTCGGGCTTCGAGTTGAGTGAAGACCCGGAGCGGATTGACATCGTGGTCGCCTCCTATGACCGCACCTTCGACTACCGCAAACTGCAGATCGCCTTCGACGCGATCTGGTTCCACAAGCGGGCGATTCTGGTGCAAACCAATCCCGACCGTTTCTGCCCCTTCCCGGGGGGACGTGGCGAGCCTGACTGCGCAGCCGTCACTGCCGCCATCGAGGCCTGCACCAGTGTCAAGTGCAGCGCCAGCTTCGGCAAGCCGGATCCCATAATGACCCGCCTCGCCCTTGAGGGACTCAATCTGCCTCCCGAGGACTGCGTGATGGTCGGCGACCGTCTCCAGACCGACATCCAGATGGCCCTCGATTCGAACATGGTCTCGGCCCTGGTGCTCACCGGGGAGGCCACCGCCGAAGATGTACGGGCGCTGGACGCTGCCCACACGCCCACGTACGTCCTCGACCGCATTGACCGCTTGATTCCTGCCTCGGTATGGGCGGAGTTGGGCTGGTCGGACAACGACCACTGAAAGGGATTCCATGTCCTCAGACGCGTACCTGCTCGGTATCGACTACGGCACCGAGAGTTGCCGAGTCGCCATCTTCGACCTCGCCGGTCGTCCGGTGACATTTGCCGCGACGCCGTATGCCACCAAGTACCCTCGTAGCGGTTGGGCCGAGCAGAGTCCCGCCGACTGGTGGGAGGCGCTGCAGGCGTCCAGTGCACGTGCACTCGCCAACGCCGGTATCCCAGCCAGCGCGATCGCGGGCATCTCCTACGACGCCACGACCATGACCGTCGTCCCGATGGACGCCAAGGGCCAGGAGTTGCGGGACGCGATCATGTGGATGGACGTCCGCGCCACCGAGCAGGCCGCCCGCGCACAATCGTCGGATTCGGTCGCCCGGCTGTACAACGGTGCCGGCACCGCCCCGGCTACCGCCGAGTGGTTCCCCTTCAAGGCCGCTTGGCTGAAGGAGAACGAGCCGGAGACCTACAACAAGGCCGTCCACTTGGTGGACGCCCCTGACTGGTTGACCTACAAGCTGACCGGTGAGTGGACCGTCAACATCAACTCGGCCGCCCACCGCATGTATTACAACCGTGACCATGGCGGCTGGCCGGTCGACTTCTACGAGCACATCGGCTGTGGCGACGTCTTCAGCAAGGTCCCAGAGCGGGTTCTCGACTTGGGTACCCCGGTAGGCACCCTGTCGGTGATCGCAGCCCAACTGCTGGGGCTGCGTCCAGGTATTCCGGTCGCCCAGGGCGCGGCGGACGCGTGGGCCGGCCAGATCGGCCTGGGCGTGGTTTCCCCCGGCAAGATGGCCATGATCACCGGTTCGTCCCAAGTCCTCACCGGACAGTCCGACAAGCCGATTCATGGCAAGGGCTTCTTCGGCGCCTACACCGATGGCGTTGTCAAGGGTCAGTACACCGTCGAGGGCGGTCAGGTATCGACCGGTTCGGTGCTGAAGTGGTTCAAGGACAACTTCGCCCGCGACCTGATCCAGGCCGCCGACCGCACCGGGCTGAACGTCTACGACCTGCTGAACAAGGCGTCCAAAGATCTGCCGCCCGGCTCGAACGGCCTGATCATCAACGAGTACTTCCAGGGCAACCGCACGCCGTACACCGACTCGAAGGCCCGCGGCATCATCTGGGGCCTGACCTTGGCCCACGGCCCGGAGCACATGTACCGGGCCATCCAGGAGTCGGTCGCTTATGGTACCGCGCACATCCTGCGCGCGATGACCTCGGCGGGCTATGAGGTCTCAGAGATGGTCGCCGCCGGCGGCGCCACCAAGAGCCGCGACTGGATCCAGATGCATGCCGATGTCACTGGCGTGCCGATCACCTTGACCGAGGTCGGCGACGCTGTGGTGCTCGGCAGCTGCATGATGGCCGCAGTGGGCGCGGGGCTCTACCCCGACCTCCAAGAGGCCGCCAAGGCGATGGTGCACGAGATCGACCGTCTGGAGCCGGACCCTGAGACCCACGAGGCGTACAAGTTCTACGTCGACAAGTACTGCGACACCTACCCGCAGCTGCAATCGATGATCCACGAGATGGTCGACCACGAGGCCGGTCTGTGATGAGTTCGGAGTTGATTCGTTCTGCCCTGCAGACCGCCACCGACACCAAGGTGGTGGTGGCCGAGCCTGGCGCTGTTAGCGCTACCCCGCAGGTCTTCAGGGACTGCTTCGCAGATGCCACCGCGATTGTGGTTGGCGATGAGCGCACCATGACGGTGGCCGGCAATGCGGTGGTTGCCGAGCTCACGGCGGCCGGCTTCGCCCAGCTGGACGCGTATGTCTTTCCGGGCTCCCCGGAACTGTACGCGGACATGGACAATTGCCACTCGATCCGGGATTCCCTCGCAGAGCGTGGCGAGGCGATTCCGGTGGCGGTCGGCGCCGGGACGCTGAACGACCTGGTCAAGCGGGCTGCCTTTGAGCTGGGTCGGCCGTACATGGTGGTCTGCACCGCAGCGTCCATGGACGGCTACACCGCTTTCGGCGCCTCAATCGCTTTGGACGGCTTCAAGAACACCCGCGAGTGCACCGCACCTCGCGGGTGCGTAGCCGACTACGAGATCTTGGCCGCCGCACCGCAGGTGATGACCGCCTCTGGCTATGGCGACCTGATCGGCAAACTCACCGCGGGTGCCGACTGGATCGTGGCCGACGCGGTCGGCACCGAGGCCATGGACCAAGCTGTCTGGGAGCAAGTTCAAGGGCCGCTGCACGGTTCGCTGTCTCGCCCTGAGGCGTTGGCCAACGGCGACGTCTCGGCCACCGGCGACCTGGCAGAGGGACTGCTGATGAGTGGTCTGGCCATGCAGGGCCACCAGTCGTCGCGACCGGCATCGGGCTCGGAGCACCAGTTCAGCCACCTGTGGGAAATGGAGGGTCACGGTGTCGACGTGACTCCGCGTCGGCTCTCACACGGCTTCAAGGTGGCACTGGGCACCGTTGCGATGACCGCGCTCTACGAGGCTCTGCTGCGTCGTGACATCACCAGTCTCGACGTGGATGCCGCTGTAGCAGCCTGGCCGACCAGGGAGCGGGCCGAGGAGCAGGTACGCGAACTGAATCCTGGCTCGTCGTTGATCGACGAGATGATGAATCAGTCGATGGCCAAATACATAGACGCCGACCAGTTGCGAGCACGGCTGGACGGCCTGAAGCAGCAGTGGCCCACGCTCAGCGAGAAGCTGCGTGCCCAGTTGCTGCCCGCCACCCAAGTTCAGCAGATGCTACGCACGGTCGGCGCCCCGGCGCACCCCGACGACATCGACCTGGAATGGGATCGCTTCCACCAGACCTACTTCCGGGCGCGGATGATCCGAAAGCGTTACACCGTGCTCGACCTGGTCAACGAAGCGGGCCTGCTGGACGAGTTGGTCGCCGAATTGTTCGCCCCTGATGGATTCTGGGGAACACAGAAGGGCTGAACCACACCCG
>CALMKG010000119.1 GCA_937867175.1 uncultured Propionibacterium sp.
GTGTGGTAACGTACCGATTCGCGCATCGGCTGTGATCCTCGCCGCGTGCCACCCAGTGATCAACCAACAAAAGAGGCTTACCCAGTGGCGAACATCAAGTCGCAGAAGAAGCGTGTCCTGACCAACGCGAAGGCCACGGCTCGAAACAAGTCCGTAAAGTCGGCCTTGCGTACCCACGTCCGCAAGTTCCGCGAGGCCGCCGATGCCGGCGACGTCGAGAAGGCTCGGGAGTACGCGAAGGCTGCCAACCGCGCTCTCGACAAGGCTGCCTCGAAGGGTGTCATTCACCCCAATCAGGCCGCCAACCGCAAGTCGGCCATCTCGGCCCGCGCCGCCGCTCTCTGAGCTAACCCGCTAGACAAGGCCAGCGCCCTGACCCACTGGGTGGTCAGGGCGCTGGCCTTGTTGCCTGGATCGTGTTGGCTAGCCCAGGTGTCAGCGTTCTGATCCGCTGCTCTAGGGCTGGACCGACCAGTCGGCCGGCTCGTCGTCGGTGTCGTTGTCGGCGATCTCCTTGGTCTGCTGCACCTTGCCCGGCTTGTGATGAGCAGGCGCGTAGATCGAATACAGCTTCAGGTCCTCATCGCCGGTATTGGTGATGTTGTGCCACTTACCCGCCGGGACGAGCACCACGAAGTCGTCCTCCAATTCCTGCTCGAAGTCCAAGGCATCCTTGCGGTCGCCCATCTGGACCAGCCCCTCCCCGGCCTCGACACGCAGGAATTGATCGGTGTCGGAGTGCAACTCCAACCCGATCTCGCCCCCGACCGGGATCGACATCAAGGTCACCTGCAGGTATTTGCCGCTCCATGCGACGCGCCGATAGGCGTCATTTTCAGTGGTTTCGTCTTCGATGTCGAAGACGGTGGGCTCGGGGCCGATGTCCTTGATCGTCATCTGTTCTCCTGTCGCTGTCTGGGTTGATGCCTTCGATCTTAGGTTGATTGTGCTGCTGGGGAGCGAAGCAGCAGCAGACAGCGATGCAAGGTATGCCTCACCGCGACCTGGCGGCCGCAATACGGAGGAGCAGTTGCTCCAACGCGAAGGCAGGGTCGGCAGCAGCTCCCTTCACCTGCTCGTCCGCCTTCGCCACGGCCCTGATCGCAACCGAGACACCGCGACCCGACCAGTCGCGCGAGAACCGGTTCAACTCCTTCAGCTTGAACGCCGGGACGCCCACCTGCCGCGCAAGGTCTTGGTCGGAGAAGCTTCCGGAGCGCAGTTCGAGGTACTTGCCCAAACCACGCAAGGAACTGGCCAACGCGCTGGTGACCAGCACCGGCGACACGCCAGTGGAAAGTGCCCAGCGCAACCTTTCCAACGCGGCTCCATGGCGTCCGGCTAGCGCGTCATCTGCGACAGCGAAGCTGGTCACCTCTGCCCGACCACCGAAGTAGCGCTGGACCATAGCGGCGCTGACCTGTTCACCGTCGTAATCGGACGCCAGTTGCCGGAGGGCTGCGCTCAGCGCGCGTAGATCGGCGCCGACCGCTTCGACGAGGGCCTGACCGGCCACGTCATCCATCACCATCCGCAACTGCTTCGCCTCAGCCGCAATGAACTTCGGCAGTTCCCACGGCTTGATCGGATCGACGCTGACGGTGGGAACCCCGCCCTTCTTGAGTGCGTCGAGCAGCGCCTTGCCTTTGATGCCGCCGCCATGCACCAGCACCAAACAAAGCTCATCGTGCGGGGCCAGCGCCGTCTGTCTCACCAGCGGCAGGGCCTGATCAGGCAGGTTGGCCAGATCGGTGACCACCACCACGGCGTCGGACGCGAACAGGCTGCCGCCGATGAGGTCTGCGAATCGGCCGTCCGCGAGTTCGGCAGCGGTCACCTCGGTGACCTCGGCGTCCGGACGCTCGCGTCGGGCAATAGCCAGGTGGGCCGCGACCGCTCGCTCGGCGAGCAACGACTCAGAACCCCGGACCAGCAGGGTGCCGCCGAAGACCTTCCGTGTCGCCATGGACCAATCCTGCCAGCCAACCCGGACACTGTTGGCGGCGCCCAGACACGAAGGTCTCACGACCCGGCCCAGTAGTCTGCGACTGGCACGGGCCTTCCACTATGTTAGGCAGACGTTGGGGTCACCGCTTGGCGACCCCAACGTCTGTCTACCGTTGGGTGACCACACGACTTCCGTCGGTCGAAACCGCCAGGGCACCCTGTAGGTCGGTACGGAAGACCGTTGATCCGGTGGCCCTCAGCTGGCGCAGCGTGGTGTCCGCCGGATGACCGTAGTCGTTGTGCTCCCCCACCTGTACCAATGCGATGGGGGCCGCCACTGCCTTCAGGAAGGTGGGCTCCTGCTTGGCCGAGCCATGGTGCGGCACGACCAGCACGTCAGCCCGCAGGTCTGCACCGGACGCCACCAAGGCCTGCTGACCAGCGACTTCGATGTCACCTGTGACCAGCACGCGCAGTGCGGCTGTCTCAATGAGCCCGACCACCCCGGAGTCGTTCGCGATGGCGTCCTCTGGTCCGGTGCTCGCCAACATGCCGGTGACCGGTCCGGCAGCAAGCGTTGTCCACCTGACCGAGCCGAGCTGAACAACGTCACCGGCAGCGGTGGATGTGGGCGTCGGTAGGCCGACCATGGCCAATGGTGAGTTCGGGGAGTCTGAGATCGACGGCCCCACCAGGACCATCGTCACCGGAAGGCGACCGGCCACGCCCGGCAAGCCGGCGGTGTGGTCGGCGTGTGAGTGGGTGATGACCAGTAGCGGGATCTCGGTGACCCCCACCGAAGTCAGGCAGCGGGCCAGCGCATCGGGGTCCGGCCCAGTGTCGACCAGGATCGCCGACTGGGCACCGGTGCGGATCAGTTGGGCACCGCCTTGGCCGACGTCGCAGGCAACCACCGTCCAATCGCCGGGCCAGCCCGGCTGAGGTGGTTCACGAAACGCGCCGATCACCAACAAGACCGCCAGCCCAATGGCCAACCCACGCCGAGGAAGCACCCGAGGCAGGATCACCTCCGCGATCAACAGGCAGCCGATCGTGAGCACCGCCAACGATGCCGGTCGTGCCGGCCAGGCCCACGTTGCAGCCGGGGCGGTGGACCCGATCTGGGCCACCAGCACGATCGGTTGGACGCACCAGCCGGCCAGCCAACCGAAGACCTCGGCCAGCGTCGGGCTGACAAGCGAAACCAGCGCCGCGACCAGTCCCAACACGGTCACCGGGCCGACGAATGGTCCAGCCGCCACATTGGCCGCCAGCCCCACGATGCTCAGCTGCGCGGCAAGGGCGGTGACTATCGGTTGGGTCGCGAGTTGGGCGGCCAACGGGATGGCCAGCGACTCCGCAAGCCAACCTGGCGCCCACGACCGCATGCTGGCCTGCCAAGGACCACCCCACCACAGGATGCCCGCCGAGGCAGTGGCCGACAGCGCGAAGCCCCATGACCTGGACAGCCAAGGGTCGACGAGCACCAGGAGCAGGACCGCAAGGCTGAGCGCCCGCAGCCCACGATGACGGTCTCCGGCCACGCCGGTGGCCGCCATCGCCACCAAACCCATCGCGGCGGCCCGCAGCACGCTCGGCTCCAGTCGGCAGACCACCACGAATGCGACCGCAACCGCGACGCCCAGTAGACGCAGCGACCAGCCACGCACTCCGAGTTGACGTGCCAAGCCGAGGGTGAACACCAGCATCAAGGTCAGGTTGGTCCCGCTGACAGCGGTCAAGTGGGAGAGCCCGGTGGCCTTGAAGGCGTCCTTCAGTTCGGACGACAACCCGGAGGTGTCACCGACGACCAAGGACGGCACCAAGCCGGCCTGCCGTGGCGGCGAGTGCGCCATCGCAGCTCGCAGTCCTTCCCGGAACCGGTTCGCCAACCCAGCGGCTGAACCCGGCTCCCGCACTCGGACGACCGGCCCGCGCAGCGACAATGTGCCGACCGAGCGCTCCCCCGGTTCGGCAGCCCGAGACAAGACCAGCACGTTGATGGTGGCGCCCGCAGGTTGGTCCAACTCGGTCGCCGCGTCACCGCTGGCTGTCAGCTGGGCTGGTAGGCGCCCCTGCCAAGCCTCACCGTGAGCGGTGACGTGCCGGAGGGTGATCGGCAGAACCGCCGACGCCGCACGGTTGCCGGTTGCCGGCCAGTGGCGGGCATCGGAGACCACGACGGCTTCTATTTCCATCAGGGCACCCTCGGATGCCCATCGGGCGGGGGCAGCCGAGGCAAGTCCATTAGCCCAGAGCCAGCTCACCGAGCCTGCGCCGAGCAGTGCCAACCCGACCGTGCAGGCGGTCCAGGCGCGACGACGTGCGGCAAACGTGGTCGCCAAGAAGCCCAGACCGATGACCAGACCGGCCCACCGGCCGCCCCCGACCCCGATTGCCGCCGCACACCAGGCGGCCAGAGCCGGCGCCACCAGCCGCAGGTCGACCCGCTCCGCAGGATCAGACATGGACGAGGGGGGCGAGCCTTGCGAAGGTCTTTGCGCCAATGCCGTCCACCTCCTGAAGCTCCTCGATGCGAGTGAAGCCGCCGTTCGCCTCGCGCCAGTCCAGGATCCGCTGCGCAGTTACCGGCCCCACCCCGGGTAACCCATCCAGCTGTGCCATGGTCGCGGTGTTGAGGTCGAGGGTGGGTGCAGATGACCCATTGTTGGACGCGGCTGTGTTGTTGGCGTTGTTTGCGGAGCCGCCCTCGGCCGGACGCAGTTCACCGCGCGGGTTCCCCTTGGTGCCGACGATGATCTGTGACCCGTCCTGGACCGGCGCCGCAAGGTTCAGCTCTCCACAATCTGCTTCGAGCACCAGCCCACCGGACGCTTCGATGGCGTCGGCGACCCTGGCGCCGGCGGACAAGATGACCACGCCCGGGCTGGCAACTGCGCCGAGGACGTGCACCCGCAGCGGTGCGGGGCTGGGAGTTGCGCTAGTTGTGGCCGAGGCCGCCGGGGTCAGGACGGGCGTCGGTGGAGGGGTCTGGACATCGTGACCCTGAGCCGCCATCACCCGGGTGGCCGCGAGCACCAGGGCCACGACCAGCAGCACCCCGATCGTCCCGGCGTGCCTGCGTCCGAGCCGGACGAGTCGCGGTATCACGGCCGCCCCTGGTGCATCGGCCTCGGCCTGGCCGACGTCACCGTCCGCCGCGCCATCAGGGCGCCTGCTTGGCTGAATGTCAGCAGGCTCCTCGACGCCAGCAGGCCCGGCCCGGTCGCCAGGCTCGGACGGCAGGCAGGCCCGTCGGGGTCGGCCCGGCGCCGGCGCATCACCGACCGCCGCGCGCAGGCGCCCGACCGGGTTGGCCTGGTGCTTTGCGGGGATTGGCGCGTTCACCCGCAAAGGATGGGCGCTGGCTTCCCAGATCCGTCAAACCGACCTGGATCTGTGGACAACTCGGCGAACCGAGACCCGCGTCATGCCTTCGGGACGATGCTCACCATCTTGGGTAGCCGGGTGATCACTTTGGTGACTTCACGTCCGTCCAGGGCACGCTGCACGTTCACGTCGGCCAGGGCAAGCGCGGTGGCTTCGGCCTCGGTGATCTGCGGTGGCACCTCCAGCTTGGCGCGCACCTTGCCCTGCACCTGGACGACCATGGTCACGGCCTCGGTGACCAACAGGTCGGGTTCAGCAGTCGGCCAACTGGAACTGGCTACCGAAGGCGCCTCGCCGAGCGCCTCCCACATTTCTTCCGCCACGTACGGCGCAACCAGGCTCAGCGCCTGCGCGACGAACATCACCGCTTCCCGAACCGCTGGGTCATCGGGGCCACATCCGCTGTCGATGGCCTTGCGGGTGGCGTTCACCAGTTCCATCACCCGGGCGACGGCCACATTGAAGCGCCCCAACCCGATCAGGTCGGTTACATCGTGAATCGACCGGTGGGTGGCCTGACGTAGCGTCCGGTCACCTGCGGCGAAGTCGATGTCGCGCGCGCTGGTCACCTCGTTGGCCAGTCGGAAGGCACGTTGCAGGAACCGCAGCGAACTGGCCGGAGAAAGGTCGGCCCAGTCGATGTCGTCCTCGGGCGGGCCGGCGAAGACGACTGTCAGCCGAACCGCATCAACACCGTAGAGGTCAATCTGCTCGCCCAGGTCGACGCCATTGCCCAGCGACTTGCTCATCGCCCTGCCCTGGTTGATGACCTGGCCTTGGTTGAGCAACCGTTGCATGGGCTCGTCGAAGTCGATCATCCCCATGTCGTGCAGGACCTTGGCGAAGAAGCGCATGTAGAGCAGGTGGAGGATCGCGTGCTCGACGCCACCGACGTACTGCTGCACCGGCATCCAGCGGGCGACGTCCCCGACGCCGAATGGGCCGTCCTCGTAGCCCGGGCTGCAATAGCGGTAGAAATACCACGAACTGTCGACGAAGGTGTCCATCGTGTCGGTGTCCCGCTGGGCTGGCCCACCGCACTTCGGACACGCCACGTTGCGCCAAGCGGACGCCGCGTCCCCGGCCAGCGGGGCGATGCCTTTCGCAACCAGGTCAGCGCCGCGCAGATCGGGTAGTTCGACCGGCAACTGGTCGTCAGGTACCGGCACCTCACCGCAGCCCGGGCAGTGGATGATCGGAATCGGGCAACCCCAGAAGCGCTGTCGGCTCAGCAGCCAGTCTCGCAACCGGAAAGTGACAGTCGCCCTACCAGTGCCACGAGCCTCCAGTTCAGCCACGGTCGCCGCCACACCGACGGCGGTGCCGGTGATGCCGTTCAGTGGACCGGAGTTGACGTAGGTGCCGTCGCCCGCGGTGGCGACGCCCGACTCCGCGGGGTCTGTCTCACCAGTGTCGATGACCATCCGGACCGGCAGACCGAACTTGCGCGCGAAATCAAGGTCGCGCTGGTCATGAGCGGGGACCGCCATGATCGCGCCCGTGCCGTACTCGCTGAGCACGTAGTCCGCCGCCCACATGGGGATCCGCTCCCCGTTCACCGGGTTGATTGCGTGAATGCCCAAGAAGACGCCGGTCTTCTCACGCAGCGTCGACTGCCGCTCGATCTCGGTTGCCTTCTTGACCTGCTCCAGGTAAGCATCGAATTCCGGACGCTGGTCGTCACTGACCAATTGGTCGGCCAGATCCGAATCGGGGGCAACCACCATGAAGGTGGCGCCGAAGAGCGTATCTGGGCGGGTAGTGAACACGGTGATCGGCTCGTCGCGGCCCTCGACCTCGAAGGCGACCGTCGCTCCTTCGGAGCGTCCGATCCAGTTGCGTTGCATCGCCAGCACCCGATCGGGCCAGCCCGCCTCCAACTGCTCCATGTCGTCGAGCAGTCGCTGCGCGTAGTCGGTGATCTTGAAGTACCACTGGTTGAGCTTGCGCTTGGTGACCGGGGTACCGCACCGCTCGCACTCACCGTTGACGACTTGCTCGTTGGCCAGCACGGTCTGGTCCTTGGGGCACCAGTTAACGAAGGAGTCCTTGCGGTACGCCAGGCCCCGTTCAAAGAAGTGCAGGAACAGCCACTGGGTCCATCGGTAGTACTCGGCGTCACTGGTGTGGAGTTCGCGCGTCCAGTCGAGGCTCAAGCCATATCGCTTGAACGACGTCTTCTGGGTTTCGATGTTCCGGTAGGTCCATTCGGCAGGATGGGCGTTGTTGCGGATGGCGGCGTTCTCGGCCGGGAGACCGAACGAGTCCCAGCCGATGGGGTGCAGTACTTCGTACCCCTGCAGCCGCCACAGCCGGGCCAGCACGTCCCCCATCGCGTACGCCTCGGCATGACCCATGTGCAGGTCACCGGAGGGGTAGGGGAACATGTCCAGGACGTAGCGCTTCGGCTTGTCCGAGTCGTCACGGGCGACGAAGGTCTGGTCGTCGGCCCAGAAACGCTGCCACTTGCGCTGCGCTGCGGACGCGTCGTAGGTACTCCGCTCGGACGTCTGGCTGCTCTGCCCCACCGTTTGGTCTCCTCGTTGCCCAGTCTGCCGCAGCCGGTAGCACGAGAAAACCCCGAGGCCCGTGGGCGTCGGGGTCCACCACGATCCGACCATTTCAGCCCGAAGTCTAGCGGGAGCGTCAACTCAGCACAGCCTTGCCTGAAGGGGACGCTTTTCCGCTTGGCCATGCACCGTCCAGCGACCACGATTTGACTATGGCGATCGACCACACCGAGACCGAACCCACACACTTGGCAGGCAAGCTCAATTGGCTGCGAGCGGGTGTGCTGGGAGCCAATGACGGCATCGTGTCGGTCGCTGGTTTGGTGATGGGAGTCGCAGGCGCGCAAGCCACCAAAGAGTCCCTCCTCATTGCGGGAGTAGCTGGCCTGGTCGCGGGTGCTCTCTCGATGGCCGGAGGCGAATACGTGTCGGTCAGTACCCAGGCCGACACCGAGCGTGCCGCCTTGGAAGCACAGAACGCCCGTCTCAAAGCCAACCCCGACAGGGAACGCGACGCGTTGGCCGAGGCCTACCGGCAGCGGGGGCTATCCCCGCTGCTTGCCGAACAGACGGCCGGTGAACTCAGCAACCACAACGCTCTGGCAGCGCACGCCGAAACCCGGTTGGGCATCCGCCACGACGAGGTCACCAACGCTTGGGCCGCGGCGATCGCCTCCTTCGTTGCCTTCGCGATCGGAGCCTCGATCCCACTCGTACTGATGGTGCTATCGCCGGGATCGGCGCGCGTGTGGGCCACACTCATCGGCGTCGAGCTTGCGCTGGCGCTCACCGGCTACACCAGTGCACACTTGGGCAATGCATCCCCCGCACGGCCAGTTTCGCGTAACATGCTGGTCGGGACCTTGGCCATGGGGGTCACCTTCCTGGTCGGCACCGCGTTCGCGGGCTGAGCGCGTCACCTGCGCTCACTCCTCCTCTGACAGCTCGCAATCGGCTGCTTGGTCGAGATCGCCGGCGAACATGTCAGCGACCAGGTCGTCCCACAGGGTCGGCGGGGCTGCGCTCCTGTTGATGTCGTCCAAGATCTGCAGCAGACCCAAATCAGGTACCAGCTTGCTGGCTCTGTCCATGCACACCACCTGCATGGCCCCGTCGCCCGCCACCCAGCACGCCAAGCCGAGCATTGCCAACGCGCACCCCTGATCGTCGCGTGCGGTGGCCCTGACCACCGCTTGCCACAGTTGGACGTGCTTGTCGGCGTTGGCGCGAGAGAGCTGCCGGTACGCGGCGTCGCGCATGTCGCCGTAGTAGGCCAGCGCCGACAGCATCGCGAGGTCTTCGGGATGGAGGTCGGCAGGATCATCAAGTCCGCTGGCCAACAACTCCTCCAAGCGTTGTAACGCGGCATCTCGACCGAGTTGCCGGATCAGGCCATGGGCGTCGTCCACTCGGAACCGGGCGGCTCTGGCCGTCCAACCTCGCGGCGGCCGGATGCGTTCTTGCAGACACTCCCGACTGTCCACCACCTGGAGTCCGGCGACCACGGCCTGCAATGCGGCGGGTGACGAAGCAGCGTCGAATCGTACGCCCTCGGAGGGGCAGCAGGAGGGACTCGTGCACGTCAGGGACCAGTAGCGGTCGCCCGAGACATAGAGGGCGTCGATGACGCGATCAGAACCGATCAGGTCTCTGCTCAGTTGCAGGGCATCGGTGACGCGTGACCGGTCGTTGCCGTAGCCGACCAGGATCCAATCGGCATCTTGCGCCCGATCGGCGATCCGGCGGATCTGGTCGTCGAACTCAAGGGGATGGTCCGCCATGTCGAGCGGCATCCGCGCAGTCATGAACAGCCGTCCGTCGACGCAGACGAGGGCCACGATCGAATCCTGAGGGTGGAAGCCGAGCAGATAAGGAACCAGCGACGCCACATCTTGCCCACCGCGCAGTCGCAGCGGGGAGTCAATGAGCTCTAGATCAGGGCCGGTAGGAATTGAGTCCTGGATGTGCTTGTCAGATTTCACGCCCAAACAATTGGCGGCTGATCCCAAGATCCGTCAAAGTCCTCCGAGACTGTGGATAACTCGGGGTGCCGTCCGTCCGCAGGTACGCTTGCACCCACGATGAGCATTCAGCCGCCGAATGATCGGGGCCAGTGGGGCAGACCCAACTCAGCTTGGGGCCGACCGGCCGCCGATTGGCGCGCGCCCGAGGCCCCTGCTGCGGTCCCGGCAGCACCACGCGAGGAACTACCCGCGCCACCCACCCGAACCCAACGGCTCGGGGACCGACGGCACGCACCGTCAGTGACGATCGAGCAGTTCCAGCCGCGGCGAAATCGGACCGGCCCATTACTGCTAGTTGTTGTGGCGCTGGCGGTGGTGGCGGCGATTCTCTACTTTGGTTTGCGCCCCGAGACCCTCGGAGCCAGCGACGGCAGCGACTCAAGCCCCACTCCTACATCAGCGCCGACGATGCCCAGTTTGCCGACCGGGGGCGCGTTCGCTGACTCGATCAACTTCGCGTCCGACCGGGTGTCGGGCGTGTTCGCGATCAACGAGTCCAACTGGGAGGGCTCAACTCTGGTGGTGGATGTGACCATCGCGGTGGAGTGGGGCTCGCTGAGCTACGACTTCTTGGCCATGGACATGGCGTCAGGGGACGTCATCCCTTCCAATCTGCCGGCCTACCCATCCGACCTGTCCGATGGCACGCTCAACGCAGGTGAGCAAGTCTCCGGTACGGTCCGGTTCACCAAGGAGCGCGGCGACACGCAGGTGCTGTTAGGGGACGCCGGCCGCAGCAACCTGACGATGCTGGCGGTCAAGGGGCCATAGTCGCAGGTATTCGGATGTCGACCATTTGAGTGGACGCAGTGGAGCGGTGGGAACAGGCGACCACGGGTGCAGCTGCATGGTCGGCCCGCGCCAGCGGACTCACCCAACCCTCCCTCCTCCTCTCCCACTCTGACACGCAGGGCGACGCCACAGCCTGTCAAGGGCCATTGGTTTCTGCCGGAGCTGCTCCCGCAAACGACAAACGACCCGCCGTCGCCCAGGTGGAGTTCTCGGTCACCCTGCTTGAGGGTGCCACCACCGGGGCGACGACGGGCAGTTGCGTCCAGAATCTAAACTGTTGCCGGTGCTACCGCCGTCAGGAACTGGTCACCAGTCGCGACCGGACCGCGCGCAGTGAGGTCGACCCGCTGGTAGGCCTTGGCGTTGGTGACCACCACCGGCGTGGTGGTGTCGTAGCCGGCTGCGGCCACCCCGGCCAGATCGACTTCGGCCAGCAGATCGCCGCGCCGGACGCGCTGCCCGACCTTGACCTTGGCCTGGAAGTGCTTGCCGCCCAGTTGCACGGTGTCCATGCCGACGTGGATCAGGATCTCCACCCCGCTGGCTGAGCGCAGCCCGTAGGCATGGCCGGTCGGGAAGGCGACGATGACCTCGCCGTCCACCGGCGACACCACATGTCCGCTGGTGGGGACGATCGCGGCGCCCGGGCCGAGCGTCCCGCCGGAGAATATCGGATCCTTCACTTCGGAGAGCGGGATGGCCTTGCCGGTCAACGGGGCGGTGACGGTTAGGTCGGTGAGGTCTCCGGTCACTGCCGCGGGGGCGGCGGCAGCGGCAGCGTTCTCGAGCGCTTCCTCTTCGATCGTTTCACCGACATGGGTGCCTGCGATCGACGCGCGTCCCCTGCTGCGGGCATAGACAAAAGCTACACCGAAGGAGAGCGCGAGGGTGACCAGCGCGCAGACCACGAACATCGGGATGTCGACTGGATCAATCGAGACGAAGCCGATCAGCCCGGCGGCGCCGAGCGCGACTGCGCGGACGTCGAAGATGCTGATTAGCGCGGAACCGATGGCGGCCGAGCCGATCGCGATGAAGAACGGCCAGCGCAGCCGCAGGTTGACACCGAAGATCGCCGGCTCGGTGATGCCCATCAGTGCCGAGGCCGAAGCCGCGCCCGCCATGCCCTTCAGCTTGGCGTCACGAGCCGCCAAGAACACCGCCAGCGCGGCACCACCTTGGGCGATGTTGGCCATCGACGCCACCGGGAAGATGAACGAGCCCGGTCCGCCCGGAGGCAGCAGCGTCAACTCCACGGCAGGGAAGCTCTGGTGCAGGCCGGTGACCACGATCGGGGAGTAGAGCAGACCGAAGATCAGACCGCCGATGAAGCCGGTTGATTCGTACAGCCACAGCAGCCCGAAGGAGATGGCGTCGGCGAGCTGACGGGTCAGCGGGCCGACCAGCATGAAGGTGAGGAAGCCGGTGGTCAGGATCGTGACCAGCGGGGTGAGCAGGAAGTCAGTGGTGCCCTTGAACCACTTGTGCAGCTGCTTCTCGATGGTGGCCAGCAGGAAGCTGACGAACAGCACCGGGATGACCTGGCCCTGGTAGCCAGCTTGGGCGACCTGGATGCCGAAGATGTTCCAGAACTCCATGGTGCCGTCGGCGATCGCCGCGGCGACTCCCCAGCCGTTGACCAGTTGGGGCATCACCATCGCGGCGCCCATCGTCGCGCCGAGGTAGGGGTTGCCACCGAACCGCTTGGTGGCCGAGAAGCCGATCAGCACCGGCAGGAAGGCGAACGGGGCGGACGACAACAGTTGGATCATCGATGCGATGTCGGTGATCGCCGGCCAGCGATCGATCAGCGCCAGTTCGCCGAACAGGCCCTTGGCGGTGAGGATGTTGTTCAGCGCCATCATCAGGCCGCCGGCGACCAAGGCCGGCAGGACCGGGACGAAGATGTCGGCGACCATCTTGATGAAGCGAGTGAAGAGGTTGCCTTGCTGGGCGGCCTCCTGGGCGGCTTCGGCCTTGCTAGCCTCCTTCACACCCAAGGCGATCAGCTTGTCGTAGACGTGATCGACATCGCCGGGACCGACGATGATCTGGTACATGCCACCTGCCGAGAAGGTGCCCTTGATGTCCATGTCGTTGTCGAGCGTGGCCTGGTCGACCTTCTCTTGATCATTCAACACCAGGCGAAGACGGGTTGCGCAGTGCGCTGCTGCTGAGATGTTGTCGGGGCCGCCGACGGCGTCAAGCACCGTTTGAGCGACGCGGCCATGATCCATGCGGGGTTCCTCCTCGGAATAAGCCAGCTGTCAGCCGGTTGTTGGATTGAGTATCTCGGGTCGTTTAACAGAAAGGTCAAGCAGCGCGCCCTCCAGAATCGGCGACAGTCACCCTCGGCTGCATCGCGGGCGAAGGCTTCACTGCGGTGATTCGAGAATGGTCGCGGTCGCTGCGTTAACGCCCACTCGTCCGGTGATGGCAACCTGGAAGCCGTCGGGGTCGAGGTAGCTGCGCAGACTGAAGGCGGTGTGCCCATCGGACACGAAGACCTCAGTCACCGAACGATCGTGGACGACGGTAACGACGAGCCGGTCAAGGTCGGGGATCCGCACCCGGCGGCTGTCGCCGTGAGGGTAGCGGGTGGTGCTGCGGTCGACGGTGAGGGTGCCCCGCTCGAAGGCCAGGATGACCTGCGCGCCACCAGACTTACCCAACTGCAACGTCCAGTCCTGGGTCTGATCGATCTCGAGATCGAGGATGAACGACCGGACATCGTCCAATTCCCCGATGGCGAAGGCTGCGCCGTCCAGGCTCCTTCCAGCAATGGAGAGTACGGTGGGCTCCCCCGCGATCCGGCGCGGCAACTGATGGAGGCGTCCGCTGCGCAGGCTCAGGTCGCGCGGGATGCTCAGTGCGTGCACCCAGCCGTAGTCGGCCAAGGACGGCTGGTTGTCCTCGCTGGCGTTGCCCAGCCAGCCCACCAACAGCGCCGGCTGTTCCGGCTCGCCAGGGCCGACGGTGAACACCTGCGGGGCGTAGAACTCGAAGCCGCTGTCGAGTTCGGTGAACTCGCTGAAGGGGGTGAACCTCGTCCCGTCCAGGTGTCCGACCATGTAGCCGCAGGCGAAGATGTTGCGGAACTGATCGCCGATCGGGCCGACGCCCTGCGGCAGGATGAACAGGACGTCGAACTCCTCACCGGTATCGGCGTCGGTCAGGCGTAGGAGGTTCGGGCACTCCCACATGTAACCGAAGGTGGCGTACCGGTCATCCGGGAAGGTCAACTCCCCCATCCACTGCCAGTCGATCAGGTCGCCGGAGCGGTAGACCAGCACGCAGCCGGTGTTGTCGGACCGCTGGGCGCCGAGGTACATGGCGTACCCATCGGCATCCGGCACGATGTAAGGGTCGCGAATGTGGGCGGTGTAACCGAGCGGCGGGCCGGAGATCAGCGGGTTGGCGTCCAGCTTGGCGAAGGTCACGAAGTCGGTGGTGGTGACTGCACACTGGTACGACTCGCGGCGCCCTTGGTCGTCCTTGACGTTGCCGGTGTAGTGCAGCCAGACCACGCCGTCGCGCACCACTGCGCAACCGGAGTAGACACCGTTGCGGTCGTACCACTCCGAGGGCGGGATCGCCGGGGCATGATGCTGCCACGCGAGCAGGTCGGTGGAGGTGGCGTGGCCCCAGTAGATCGCCTTCTCATGCGGGAAGAACGGCCCGAACTGGTAGAAGACGTGATAGACCCCGTCGATCACCACCAGCCCGTTGGGGTCGTTCAGCCGCCCGACCGGGGGTGCGACGTGGAAGCTCGGATAGTCTGGATCGAGGCGCGCCCGAGATTCGACGATGGCCCGC
>CALMKG010000120.1 GCA_937867175.1 uncultured Propionibacterium sp.
CTCGACCAAGGGCGGTCCCTTGGTCGAAAGTTCAAACCTGACCCATTTGGGGTGGGTAACCGGACTTGAACCGGCGACCGCCTGGACCACAACCAGGAGCTCTACCAACTGAGCTATACCCACCAAGATTCCCGAATCGGGATGTCGCCCGCGCGTGAGCGGACAGCTTGACCAGTTTAGCGTCCAGCCGCCGGGTTGCGAAATCGGCCGTGCCGCAGGTGGTCTCCGCGTCATCGGTCGACTGCTCCAGAGCATTGCAGGGAATAACCCAGCCTCCAGAGTCATTGAAGCATCAACAACTGTGAGAGGAAATGCCGTGACTCTGCCCACCTTGACCGACGTCCGCAACCGGACCGACGTAGCCATCGCCCCGCTGCTCGCCGAGCGCTGGAGCCCACGCGGCTTCGACGCCGACCACCAGATCGATCGCGATGACCTGCTCAGCATCGTCGAGGCGGCCCGTTGGGCGCCGTCCGCCGGCAACACCCAACCGTGGGCCTTCATTGCGGCCCGCCGCGGCACCGCCGAGTTCGACAGCATCGTCACGGCCCTTGCCGGGTTCAACCAGGCGTGGACGCCTGCTGCGTCCGCCCTGATCGTCTTCGCCGCCGTGCCGGAGCGGGCCGGCAAGATGGCGGCGTGGGTCGACTACGACCTCGGCCAGGCAGCCGCGCACGCCACCATGCAGGTCGAGTACCTGGGCCTGCGCGCCCATCAGATGGGCGGGTTCAAGCCGGACGCCATCCGCGAGGCGTTCAATCTGCCTGCGGGCGTCGTCCCGAAGACCGTGATGGCCGTCGGCCAGTTCGACACCTCCGCCGACGTCGCCCCGGAGATCCGCCAGCGCGATACCGCCGAGCGTGGCCGTCTGCCGCTCACCGACCTGCTGATCCGCTGAGCGTGACCCTGACTCGCGGCTGCTCGCAACAACAAGGCAGCTGTGAGCAGTCCAACCCGGGCGGGCAAGCCTTGCCCAGGCAGTACAGCGCGGTGGGGGAGCCGGCCACGTCCATCACCTGCACCGGCGTCCCGAAGACACCGGTCAGCAGCCGGCCGTCCATCAGTTCCCGGACCGGCCCGTGGGCGACGATCTGTCCGTCGGCCATCGCCAGTAGCTGGTCGGAGTAGGCGGCGGCGAAGTTCAGGTCGTGCATCACCATGACCACGGTGCGTCCAAGTTCGTCGGCGGCGCGGCGCAACTGCTGCATCATCTGCACCGAGTGCCGCATATCCAGGTTGTTCAGTGGCTCATCCAGCAGGATGTAGTCGGCATCTTGCGCCAGCACCATCGCGATGAACACCCGCTGCCGCTGCCCACCCGACAGCTGGTCGATGAACCGGTCTGCGAGGTCGTCCAGATTGACGAAAGTCATCGCCTGGTCGACGGCCGCCCGGTCGCCCCGGGTGAGCCGGCCCCGGCTGTGCGGGAAGCGTCCCATTGCCACCAGTTCGCGGACGCGCAGCCGCGCGGTGGTGTGGTTGTCCTGCCGCAGGATCGCCAGCTTCTTGGCCAACGTAGCTGATGGTGTCCTGGCCACGTCCAGCCCGCCGACCTTCACCGAGCCGGTGGTCGGCGCCAACAGCCGGCCGATGATGGTGAGCAGCGTCGACTTGCCGGCCCCGTTGGCGCCGATGATGGACGTGATGCCGCCCGCCTCGATCTCGCCGCTGACGCCTTGGTTGGGGCCTCCGAGTACGGTCTTGGCCTGATAGGTCTTGGTCAGGTTCTCGAAGGTGATCACAGTTTTCTGTTTCCGATCAGGATTGCCAGGAAGACGATGCCGCCCACGAACTCGAGGATCACGGTCAGGAAACCGGACGCGTAGAACAGGTGCTGCAGCACGAATTGGCCGCCGGCCAGCCCGATCACCCCGAGCAGGAAAGCCATCGGCAGCACCTGCGCGTGCTGATGGCTGCCGGCCAGTTGGTAGGCGAGGGTGGCGACCAGGAAGCCGAAGAAGGTCATCGGCCCGACCAGCGCGGTGCTGAACGAGACCAGCAACGCCACCAGTGCCAGCATGATGGTCAGCTCGCGGCGATGGTCGATGCCGATACTGGTGGCGAGTTCACGTCCCAACAGCAGCCCGTCGAGTACATGCCGGCGCCGCCAGACCACCACACCCACCGCCGCGCAGACCGCGAACGCCAGCGGCAGCTGAGCGGCGTCCACCGAAGTGAGACGGCCGAAGAGTGCCAGCGAGAGCAGGTCGTAGTCGGTGGGATGCAGCAGTCGTTCGAGGAATGTCGAAACCGTGTTGAACGCCATGCCGAGCACCACTCCGACCAGCAGTGTCACGTACAACCCGCCGGCGAGGCGGACGAACAGCCAGCGGTAGAGCAGCGTCGCGAAGCCGACCATCACTAGCGTCTGGACGACCAACCGCGGCGTGCCTTGCGTGTCGGCCAGCACCTGGCCACCAAACAGCGCCACCAGCACGGTCTGCATCAAGACGAATAGCGAGTCGAAGCCCATCACCGACGGGCTGAGGATGCGATTGGCGGTCACCGTGTGGAAGATGACGGTGGCGACGGCCTGGGCGAAAGCCGCCACCAGCATCGCGCCTGCCGTGGCGCCACGCAGCTGCATGGCGAACTCGAAGTTGCCGCGGATGTTCCAGCCCAGGTAGCCGGCCATCGTGACCACCGCGAGCAGTGCCGCGATGGCTATCCGCCCAGACGGTGCGAGCACACGCCGGCCGGTGCGCGTCCTGATCTCCCGGTGAACCCTTGGCCGCTCAAGCACTGATGCGCTCACGCTGACTCACCACCATTACGATGAACCCGGCACCGCCGATGACACCCATCACCACGGACGCTGGGATCTCCATCGGGGCGACCACCACGCGTCCGATCAGGTCGCAGACCAGCAGCAGCCCGGCGCCCACGATCGCGACCAACGGCAGGTTCGCGCGCAGGTCGTCGCCGCGCAGCATCGAGACCAGGTTCGGCACGATCAGCCCGAGGAAGGGGATGAACCCGACGACCACCGAGGTGATGCCGGTGGACAGCGCCACCAGCGTGGTGCCCAGCAGTACGGTGCGGTTGTAGTCGAGGCCGACGTTGGTCGCAACCTCGCGTCCCATGCCGGCGACGCTGAACCGGTCGGCGGCGATCCAGGTGATCACCGCGACACCCAGCACCGCCCACAATGGTTCGTAGAAGCCGCGCACGATGGACGAGAAGCCGCCCGATCGCCACGCCGACATCGCCTGCAGCAGGTTGAAGCGGCCGGCCAGGAACGTGGCCAGCGCACCGACGACCGCACCCAGCATGATGCCGACCAGCGGGACGATCACCGAGCCGGTGACGCCGACCCGTCGCAGGACGGCCAGGAAGACCATCGTGCCTGCGAACGCGAATAGGCTTGCCACGGCCATCTTCGCCAGCGGTGGGGCGTCCGGCGCCACGAGCAGCATGGCCAGCACCCCCAGGCCGGCCCACTCGCTGGTGCCGGCGGTGGTCGGTTCGACGAACTTGTTCTGGGTGATCATCTGCATGATCACCCCGCTGATCGTCATCGCCATGGCGGCGAAGATCAACGCCAACGTCCGCGGCACCCGCGAGATCCACCAGACCTCGGCCTGTGCCGGGTCCGACAGCACGCCCCAAGGTGTCAGGTCGTAGCCGCCGACGAACAGGGACGCCAGCACCAGCCCGCCCAGCGCTACCGCTGTGGCGGGCCAGACTGCTGCCGGCAGGGCAGATTTCACGCAGCGCCTCGCAGTGCGGCCGCCAACTGCTGGTAGAAGGCGGTGTAGGCGCTGATGCCCTCGGTGACGTAGAAGCCGTTGTCCAGGTAGAGCACCTGGGCCTTGGTGGCGAAGGTGGTGGTGCGCCACAACTCCTGGGCTTCGATGGTGGCTCTGGCCGGGCTGCCGCCGTTGCCGACTGCGGCGTCGCGGTCGAGGACGAAGACCCAGTCGGGGTTGGCCTGGGCGACGGTCTCGGGTGCCAGCCCCGAGTCGTTGTGCACCGAGTCCGAACCACCCCGGTTGGACGCGAAGACGTCGGTCATCTGGAGGGGCTCGATCAACGGCGCCATCCGGCCGGCCCCGTTGTCGATCTTGCCGCCGTTGTGGTTCGCCAGGAAGACGGTCTGCCCGTTGGTAAGGGCGGACGCCTCGGCGGCGGCGTCGTCCAGTTCGGCGTTCAGGCGCTCGGCCGCGGACTGCGCTCCGAAGACCTCGCCGAGCACCGTGGTCTGGTGCTTCAGCCCGTCAAGGTAGCCGGTGGCCTCGACATTGGGGGCCAGATCCAGCACCGGCGCGATGGACGACAGGGTCTGGGTGTATTCGGCGAACCGCTTCCCGCCGATGATCAGGTCTGGATTCGCGGCGTTGATCTCCTCGAGCCGCGGCTCGCGGTGGGTACCCACATCGATGATCTCGGGATCATCGGCCCACGCTGCCAGCGAATCGGGCAGCAGTTGCTTCGGGACCGCGACCGGGGTGACGCCGAATTCCAGCAGCGTCTCGAAGGACGTGTTGTCGAGGGCGACCACCCGTTGCGGGTTGACCGGGACGCTCAGTTCGCCGGTATTGGTCTGGACGGTGATGGTATCGGCGGGCTCGGACGCCGGGACGGCGCTGCCGGATGACCCGCAGGCAGCGAAGGTCAGTCCGACACAGACCGCCACGGCGAGAGCGCGGAGATGGCGCAGCATGCTCAAGTTCCCTTCAATGGGTGCCGGCTGAACTGGTCGGCCGGCGTGGTGACTTAGGGCATCCTAAGTAAGGCTCACCTTAGTTTCCTGAGTTTGGCAACGCAACCGTTGGCTAAATAGTGGACCCGCACCGTGAGCAGGTAGATTCGTGGGTGTGCAGAGTCCCCCCACATCAACGATCTTCGGCTTCATCCGGCACGGCCAGACCGACTGGAATACGGTCGACCGCTTCCAAGGGTCATCCGACACGCCTTTGAACGCTCTTGGACGCGCCCAAGCCGCCGAGGCCGCCGACTATCTGCGTGACCAGCTCCCCTTCATTCGGTGGGCGGCGGCGCGGCATTCGCCATTGCGGCGGGCGGGGGAGACGGCGTCCATCATCGCGGCCTCGATCGGAGTCGCCGACCTGGCTCCGCTGCCATCGCTCAGCGAGCGTGACTGGGGCGCAGCCGAAGGCCAGACGTGGGCTGAGCTGACGCAACGCTGGCCCACGCTCGGCGTGGACAGTGAACAGGCCCGCAACCGGATCCCCGGGGCGGAACCGCTCGACCTGCTGAAGGCTCGCGGACGCTTCGCCTTGGAAACCACTGCGGTGCAGCACCCCAACCAGACGGTGCTGATGGTGAGCCACGGGACGCTGATGCGCTCAGCGCTGTCGCCGCTGCTCGGCTACGACATCGGGGAGGTGCCGAACGCCGGAGTGCTGGTGCTCAAGGCACGGCTCGAGGGCGACCGGTTGCACACCGAGTTGGTGGCGCGCAGCTTCGACGAGTAGGTCAGGAGGCCCCGGGCCGACAGGCCAGGACGCTACTCGCCGCCGTCGGCCTCCGCCGCGGGACGACGGTGCTTCTTCGGCTGCGAACCCACCGCGTCGATCTCATCGGTCTCGTAGGCTCCGGGCGCGTCCACGATGATCGTGGCACCCTCGGCGGCCGCCACCATCTCACGCGGCGCGATGGCGCGGGCGACGTGGTACATCGCGATCGTGACGATGGTGCCCAGCGCGATGCCGCCCAGCGAGAAGTCGCCGAAGTTGACGGTGACGTTGCCGACGCCGATGATGATGCCCGCCGCGATGGGAACCAAGTTGATCGGGTTGCCGAAGTCGACCTTGTTCTCCTTCCAGATCTTCGCGCCGAGCAGGCCGATCATGCCGTACAGCACCACGGTGATGCCGCCCAGCACGCCACCGGGCGTGGCCGAGATGACCGCCCCGAACTTGGGCGAGAACCCGAAAACGATGGCCACGATCGAGGCCACCACGTAGGCGGCCGTCGAGTAGACCCGGGTGGAGGCCATCACGCCGATGTTCTCGGCGTAGGTGGTGGTGGGTCCGGCACCGACGAATGTCGAGATCATCGAGGTCAGGCCGTCAGCGCCGATCGCGCGTCCCATGTACGGGTCGAGGTCTTCGCCGGTCATCTCGGCGACCGCCTTGACGTGCCCGGTGTTCTCCGCGATGAGGGCGATGACAACCGGAATCGCTATCAGCGCGAAGCCGAGGTTGAAGTTGGGCAGGTGGAAGCCGACCACGTTGTCGGGGCTGCCGAACTGCCAGTTCGCGAGGTCGGTGACTGGCGGGAAGCCGATCCAGGCGGCCTGGTCCACTTTGCTCCAGTCGACCCGCAGTGCTTGGGTGACGGTGCCGTCGGCGGCCACCCGGCTGATCGGGCCGAGCACCACGTCGGCTAGCCAGCTGAGCACGTAGCCGATGATCAGCGACAGGAAGATCGCGATGCGCCCGGCGAAGCCGCGCAGCCCCACCGACAGCAGGATCACGATGATCATCACGATGCTGGCGATCCACTGATCCTGAGGCCAATAGGTGGCCGCCACCACGGGGGCCAGGTTGAAACCGATCAGCATGACGACAGCGCCGGTCACCACCGGAGGCAACGCCCGGTGGATGATGCCTGATCCCAGGTAGTGGATGACCAGCCCGGTTGCCACCAGCAGCACGCCGCACCAGAACATGGCGCCGGTGACGTGGTCAGGACGCCCGCCCTGGGCGTAGATCGCGGTCGCGACTCCGACGAAGGACGCCGAGCTGCCCAGGTAGCTGGGCACCCGATGTTTGACCAGGAAGAGGAAGATCAGGGTGGCGATGCCGCTCATCATGACCGCCAGCTGCGGGTTGAGCCCCATCAGCAGCGGGAAGACGAAGGTGGCGCCGAACATGGCCACCACATGTTGGGCGCCGAGCCCGATCGTCTTGCCCCAACTCAGTCGCTCAGTGGGTGCCACGACGGCCCCCGGTGCGAGTATCCCGTTGTTGTGCAGCTTCCAAAGCGCCATGTATGTCCCTTTCCAGCAGGGCAGTCTAGGACGCCTAGATCCAACTGTTGAACCACATCCGCCAGCTCCAAGCCTGCCGGGTCATCAGTTGGTCGGTGAGTATGGGGTAGATGAACCAGAAGTTGGCCACGATGAGGACCACCACCGCGCCCACCACCAGCGCACCGCGCTGTCGGCGGCGTCCACCGTCGGCGGGGCCCAGTAACTTGCCCAGCACCATCGCCAGCACGGTGGCGGTGAACGGAATGATCATGATCGCGTAGAAGTAGAAGAGCGGTCGATCGGCGTTCGGCAGCCACATCGCCCAGACCGTCAGCCCGGCCACCAGCGGCACCGCGAAGCGCCAGTCGCGGCCGAACCACCAGTATGCGAGCCCGGCGATCACCGCTGCCAGTGCGAACCACCACAGGAACGGCGTGCCCATGCCCGAGATGATGCGCACGCAGGTCTGGCCGGGGTCTGCGGAGCAGCCGTCCACGCCGGGTCGGATGTCGTTGACGGCGTCGATGCCGATGACCCGTCCCATCACCAACCATTGGAACGGGTGCGACTCGTAGACATGGGTCTGCTGGGCGATCCAGTCGCCGGTGTGGAAGTCGTAGATCTCCTTGTGGTAATGCATCAGCGAGCCCAAGCCGTCGCCGAGGTGGCGCACCCAGAAGTCGTCCGGGTTCCGGGCACCGTAGTCGCGTCCCCAGCCGCCGTCGGTGGCCAGCCACGACCACCAGCTGGCCACATAGACCGCGAGTGCGGTGACCACCATCGAGACGAAGGCGACGGGCGCCTCGATCAGGACAGACCGGTACGCCGCGCGTCGGGCACCGGCGGTGCGCCGTGAGGTTATGTCGTAGACCACCGCCATGATGCCCATCACGGCCAGCACGTAGACCGAGTTCCACTTGCACGCGATCGCCAGGCCGAACAGGACTCCGGCCGCCCACCGCCACGGCCGCCACACCAGTAGCGGCCCGTAGCGCCCGCCCAGGTCGGGCAGACCGCTGCGTCTGAGGTGATCGGCGAGTTTGTGTCGGAACCAGTCGCGGTCGGCGACCATGCAGGCCACCGCCATCACGGTGAACGCAGCCTGGAAGATGTCGAGCAGGGCGATCCGGCTCATCACGAAGGTGAGTCCGTCGACGGTGAGGAACAGCCCGGCCAAGGCCCCCACCAGCGTCGACCGAGACAGTCGGCGGGCCAGCCGGATGGTGGCCATGATCAGCAGCGTGCCGAAGACGACGGCGCTGATCCGCCAGCCGAAGCTGTTCATGCCGAAGAAGTGCTCGCCGACGGCGATCAGCCACTTGCCGAGTTGTGGGTGGACGACGAAGGCGGCGCTGGTCTGCCAGCCCGTCGTGATGCCGGTCTTGATCTGGTCGTTGGCGCCCTCCGGCCAGTTCACCTCGTAGCCGAAGTTCAGCAACGCCCAGGCGTCCTTGGCGTAGTAGGTCTCGTCGAAGACCAGGTTCGTCGGCCTCGACAGGTTCACCAACCTGATCGCGAACGCGAAGGCCCCGATCAGGATCGTCACCAGCCAGCTGATCGTCCGGTCGGAACGCAGCACGATCGCGTCGTCCAGCCGGTCGATCGTCGACATCAGGGGACGCGTGTGGGTGCCGGGCGATTGCTCGACCGGGCTGCCGGGCAGCCGGTCAACCACGTCGGCAACCCGTTCGGCCACACTGAGGCTCACCCGACCATCCTAGAGGGACGCGCGCTAGCCTCGGTCTGTGAGTCGAGCCGAGTTCCGTCCCGGGCAGGGACGCCTGGTGCTCGCGGGCACCCCGATCGGGGACGCCGCGGACGCCTCGCCCGCGCTGGTGCGCACCCTGACTGAGGCCGACGTGATCGCCGCCGAGGACACCCGGCAGCTGCAGTTGCTGTTGCGCCGGCTGGGGGTCGCGACCGACGCCCAGGTGGTCAGCTATTTCGAGGGCAATGAGGCGTCCCGGACGCCCGGCCTGGTTGAGGCGATGGCTGACGGCCAGGTCGTGGTGCTGGTCACCGACGCCGGCATGCCGTCGGTCAGTGACCCCGGCTACCGGCTGGTGGTGGCTGCCATCGAGGCCGGGTTGCGGGTTACCTCGGTGCCCGGGCCGTCGGCGGTGCTGACTGCGCTGGCGCTCAGCGGGCTGCCCGTCGACCGGTTCTGCTTCGAAGGGTTTCTGCCACGCAAGGCGGGGGAGCGGCGCCGGCAGCTGGCGGGGTTGGCCACCGAACCGCGAACCATGGTCTTCTTCGAGGCGCCGCACCGGCTGGCCGAGTTCCTCAGCGACGCGGCGGACGCGCTGGGCGTCGATCGCCGGGCCGCGGTTTGCCGCGAACTGACCAAGCCGTACGAGCAGGTGGTCCGCGGGCCGCTTGCCGAACTGGCCGACTGGGCGTCCGAACCACCTCGCGGCGAGGTGACCGTGGTGATCCAGGGCGCGCCGCAAGCCACCGATGATTGGGAATCGGCCCTCGACCGGGTTCGCGTCCGGGTGAATGGGGGTGCGAGACTGTCGGAGGCGGTCGCCGAGGTGGCCCGCGAGACCGGGTTGCGCCGCAAGGGACTCTACGAACGGGCGCTTGCCGCCCGCGCCGCCGGGGAGGGAACGAAGTGACCGAATCCGTGATCGAGCGGCTGGGGTTGCCGGGGCTGCCGGAGCCGCTGCCCGCACCGACCATCGACGCCCACACCCACCTGGACTCCACCCAGCAGTACTCGGGCCTGCGGGTGGTCGACAGTGTCGAACTGGCTGCCGCGGTCGGGGTGGATCGCATCGTGCAGATCGGCTGCGACCTGGCCAGCGCGCCGTGGTCGGCCCAGTTGGCCGCCACCAACCCGAACATCATCGCCGCGGTCGCGATCCACCCGAACGACGCCGCCCGGATGACCGACGACCAGGCGCTGGCTGCCTGGCAGACCATCGACAGCATCGTCGGGTCCGGGCCGCACGTTCGCGGGGTCGGCGAGACCGGTCTGGACCACTACCGCACCCGTACCCCCGAGGGCATCGCCCGTCAGCAGCTGATCTTCCGCCGCCATATCGAGACCGCGAAACGCCACGACCGTGCGCTGGTGATCCACGACCGGGACGCTCACGACGACATCCTTGCGGTGCTCGACTCGCAAGGTTGGCCCGACCGGGTGGTTTTCCACTGCTTCAGCGGGGACGCCGACTTCGCCCACCGCTGCCTGGCCCACGAGGGTACCTGGCTGAGTTTCGCCGGAAACGTCACCTACAAGGCGAATCGCGACCTGCGGGAGGCGCTTGCGCTGGCGCCGATCGACCGCATCCTGGCCGAGACCGACGCGCCCTACCTCACTCCAGTGCCGCTCCGCGGCAAGGCCAACGCCCCTTACCTGCTCGCCCACACCGTCCGCTTCATCGCCGAGCACAAGGGTGTCGACCTCGCCGAGACGTGCGTCCGGCTGGCCCGCAACGCAGAGGACGCCTTCGGCGGCCCGTGGGGCGTCCGGCATGGCTGAGCTGCTCGACCCACGCACCGTCCGCCGGATCGCGGACCGGATCGGGCTGCGTCCCACCAAGCAACGCGGCCAGAACTTCGTGGTGGACGCGAACACCGTGCGCCGGATAGTGGCGAAGTCGGGTGTCGGTGCCGACGACGTGGTCCTTGAGGTGGGGCCGGGCCTCGGCTCGCTGACCCTCGGCTTGCTGGAGACCGGCGCCCGGGTGACCGCGATCGAGATTGAGGACGGGCTGGCCGCCCAACTGCCGCACACGGTCGCCGAACTGCAGCCCGCGGCCGCCGACCGGCTGGCCGTGGTGCACGCGGACGCGCTGGACGTCACCGAACTACCCGGGCCGAGGCCGACCATGGTGGTGGCGAACCTGCCCTACAACGTCTCGGTCCCGGTGTTGCTGCACCTGCTGGAGACGTTCCCCGACTGGGCGACCGGGTTGGTGATGGTGCAACTTGAGGTCGCCGACCGGCTGGTTGCCGGTCCCGGTTCCAAGGTCTACGGGGTGCCGAGTGCGAAGCTGGCCTGGTATGCCCGGGCGGAGCGGGTGGGCACGGTGCCGCCGAGTGTCTTCTGGCCGGTACCCAACGTCGAATCGGGCCTGGTGCGGCTCGTGCGCCACGATCCGCCGCCGACCTGGGCGTCCAGGCAGCAGGTCTTCGCGATGGTCGATGCGGCCTTTGCGCAACGTCGCAAGATGCTCCGATCGGCCTTGTCAGGACTGTTCGGCTCATCCGCGGCGGCGTCAGAGGCGATCATCGCCGCCGGCCTCGACCCGACCGCACGCGGAGAGATGCTGACGGTGGAGGAATTCGCGCGGCTGGCCGAACAGCTGGGGTAGGTTGTGGCCGTGAGCAGCGTCCGCGTGCCCGGCAAGGTGAACCTTGCGCTATGCGTCGCCCCGCGACGCGCCGATGGCTATCACGACCTGTACACCCTCTTCCAGGCGGTTTCGCTCCACGAGGAGGTAACCGCACTCGCCCGCGTGGACGCCGAGATCCGGCTGCAGATGACCGGCGAAGGCAGCGAGGAATTACCCTGCGACCGGACCAACCTGGCGGTGCGGGCGGCGCGGTTGCTCCGTGAGCGGAACTGCCGTCCCGATCTGGGTGTTGACCTGCTGGTTCGCAAACAGGTCCCGATGGCCGGGGGCATGGCCGGTGGCTCGGCGGATGCGGCAGGGGTCCTGCTGGCCTGCAACCAGACCTGGCAGCTCGGCCTGAGTCGCCCGGAACTGTCCGGGATCGCCGCCGAGTTGGGCAGCGACGTGCCCTTCTTGCTGTTCGGCGGCAACGCGGTGGGCACTGGACGCGGCGAGCGGCTGCGTCCGATGCCGGCGCCCGGCCGGCTGGAGTGGGTCTTCGCGCTTGCCCCGAGGGGTCTGTCGACGCCGCTGGTCTACCAGCGGTTCGACGAGATGGCCGAGCGCGGCACGCTCGTGCCGAACGCCGACCTGTCGCTGCAATCCCTGGACGCGCTGTGCAGCGGCGATGCGGCTCGGGTCGCGCCCGAGTTGCGCAACGACCTGCAACCCGCCGCCCTTGAGCTCTACCCCGAGTTGGCGACCACCTTGGCTGCTGGATTGTCGGCAGGAGCTCTGTCCGCCATCGTGTGTGGATCGGGGCCCACTTGCGCCTTTCTCTGCGCCGACGCCGACCAGGCGGACCGGCTGGCGGTCGAAGTGGCCTCGGCCCCGGAAGTTCGGGGGACCAGGCGGGCGCACGGCCCGGTCCCTGGGCCTGAGGTCTTGTGATGGACGAGGTCGACCAACTGGTCGCTGCTTGGCGTCGCGAACGTCCCGATCTCGACACCGAGCCCATGCAGGTCTGTTCACGCATCAGTCGATTGGCGCAACTCTTGGACGCAGCCCGCGCCCGGGCCTATTCGGCGCAGGTCCTGCAGGTCTGGGAGTTCGACGTGCTGGCCGTGCTGCGGCGGGCGGGGGAGCCATACCGGCTGACCCCGGGCCAGTTGATCAACCAGACCCATGTCACGTCGGGCACCATGACCAACCGGGTCGTCCGGCTTGCCGAGCGGGGGTTGGTCACCAGGACGGCCAACCCCGCCGACGGGCGGGGCGTCCTGGTGCAGCTCACCCCGGAAGGCCGCCGCAGGGTGGACGCCGCGCTGGCCGACCTGGTGCAGTCGGAGGAAGCGCTGGTGGCGGCGTTGTCGGCCGAGGAACGTGGGACGCTGGCGGCCATCTTGCGCAGACTGCTGACCGCCCAGGAGACCCGGGGGCGCTGAGCCCGGGACGTGCGCTCAGCTCTCGGTTTCGTCCGGGGGCCGGTCGGCGGCCACCCGGGCGGCCCGGGCGTCCTTCTCGGCAGTGATCAACCGGGGCTGCTTCTGGAGGTTCGCCAGCCCGTTCCAGGCAAGGTTGACCAGTTGCGCCGCCAACTCCTCTTTCGGCGGTTCGCGCTCGTCCAGCCAGGATTGACCGGCCGCAGCCACCAACCCGACCAGGCCTTGGGCAAAGACCCTGCCCAGTTGCGGGTTGTAGCCGCGCCGGGCCAGCGGCTGCACCAAGATGTCCTCGACGCGCGCGGTGATGTCGGACAGGATGGACGCGAAGGTCGTGCTGGTGCTGCTGGACGCCGCAGAGTCGCGGGAGATGATCCGAAAGCCGTCTGGGCAGGCGTCGATGTAGTCGAGCATGGCGAGTGTGCCGCGCTCTATGATCTCCCGGTAGTTCGCGTTGGGGGCGGCCAGCGCGTCCTTGATCGACGTTTCGAGGGCCCGCACCTCGCGGTCGACGACGACCGCGTACAGGCCTTCCTTGCCGCCGAAGTGCTCGTAGACGACCGGCTTGCTGACTCCGGCGTGCGCAGCGATCTCCTCCACCGAGGTGCCATCGAATCCGCGATCAGCGAACAGACCGCGGGCGATATCGATGAGTTGCTCGCGCCGTTCGGCGCTGCTCATCCGCTTTCGTCCACGACGCGCACGCTGGGAGTCGGACGGGGTCATGGGTTCAGTCTCCCACAGCGACTCCAACCGCCCGACGTGCGCCCGGCTGGCCTTACCCCGTAGAGTGGAGGTCGCCACTTGACAGTGGTGCGATCCCCGGTTGGTCTGTCGGCAGGGCCCGCCTGACTTTGAATCAGGACTAGCGACGCAGGTTCGACTCCTGCCCGGGGAACCAGTTGTCACTCGGCTGGGCTGTGCGCACAAGACCGTGACTGGTCTGGGCTGACCAAGGAACTGTCGGGCCGGGGCCCTAGACTGCAAGTCGTGGTGCTCAACGTCTCAAGTCCGGAGCCCAAGCTTGGGCAGATCTTCACCCGACGCTGGGTGGCAGAGACGCTGCTCGACTTGGCGGGATACACGGTCAGCCAACCACTCGAATCCATGACAGTGGTCGAGCCTGCCGTCGGGGAGGGGGCGTTCCTCGCGCCGATCCTGCAACGGCTCTTGGACCGAGCGCTGGGGCGAGGAGTTCGGCTCGCTTCGCTGTCGGAGGCGGTCCGGGCCTACGAACTCGACCACGAGAAGGTCCTGTTGAGCCGGCGGTTGTGTGTTGAGGCGCTGGAGTTGGCGGGCATGGAACCTGACGCCGCGGTGGCGATGGCGCAACAGTGGGTTCAGGAGCAGGATTACCTGCTGGCCGCTGACACCGTTCCGGTTGACATCGTGGTCGGGAACCCGCCGTACATTCGGTACGACGACCTGAAGTCCGGGCAGTTCGCGCTCTATCAGACCAAGTGGAAGACCTTGACCGGTCGTGGCGACATCTACGTGGGGTTCTGGGAGAAGGCGCTGGCTTCGTTGAAGCCGGGCGGGCGGGTCGCCTTCATCTGTGCAGACCGGTGGATGCGCAACAACTATGGTTCGCGGCTTCGTGAGGTGGTGGGCGAGCGCTACGGCGTTCGCGTGGTCTGGTCGATGCACGATGTGGATGCCTTCCACTGCAAGGTGTCCTCGTATCCGGCGATCACGGTAATCGCGAACGAGTCGCAGGGGCCGGTGGCGGTTGCGGAGACGAGTGCCGAATTCGGGTCGAGGTCAGCCGAGGAGCTGAGCCGCTGGTCGCTCGGCCGTGGACGGCGGAAGGAGGGCGCCGGGTACCGGGCCGACCGCCTGTCGCATTGGTACACCGGCCGCGGCCTTTGGCCAACTGGCTCTCCCGAGCGCCTGGCATTGCTGGACAGCTTGTCCGGGCTGCCGACCATTGAGGAATCTGGCGTCACGGTCGGCATCGGTTTGGCGTCCGGCGCGGACGCGTCCTATGTGGTGGATACCGCTCCGGTGGAACCTGACCGACTCCTGCCGATGGCAACGCGGCTGAGCATTGGGCCTCATGGGCTGGAATGGGCCGGCGAACACCTTGTCAACCCGTGGGGCCCTGACGGGTCGCTGGTCAGCTTGGCTGACTACCCCCGGTTGGACGAGTACTTGAGCAACTCGGCAGGCGTCGCGTCGCGGCACGTGGCGAAGAAGAACCCGGATCGCTGGCACCGCACCATCGACCGGGTGATCCCGGGCCTCGCCAAGCGCTCCAAGCTGCTGATTCCGGACATGCGTTCGCACGTCCAGCCGTACTTGGACGAACAGGGCTTGTACCCACATCACAACTTCTACTGGCTGATCAGCGACGTGTGGGACCTGCGGGTCTTGGGCGGGCTGCTGCTGTCCGACGTCGCGGAAGCATTCGTGGAGGCGTACTGCGTTCGGATGCGCGGCGGGACGTTGCGGCTGCAAGCGCAGTACCTCCGCACCATCCGCCTGCCACACGCGGACACGATTTGCACGGAAACCGCTCACGAACTCAGGTTGGCGTTCGCTCATCGGGACAGGGCCAGAGCTTCGGCGGCAGCGCGAGTGGCCTACGGGCTAGAGTCCGAGCAGGAGTTGGCCAGCTAGCTGGGGGGATTTGTGGCTGTCACACGCGATGACCTGGTGGACGCATTGACGGCGTACTGGGGCCGCAAGACGCTTCAACTGGAGAGCTCCCGGATCGCGAACGCGGTCGGTGCCGGCACAGCGGGGTCCGTCCGTGGCGGCAAGCAGTTCGACCCGGTGGCAGCGCTGGTCGCCAAGTTCTTCTCCGAAGCTGGCTTCCCCGCGTCGTCCATTCGTATCAACAGGGGGGTGGACCTGCCGGGCTACTTCCGGCCGAGCAAGCAGTGGGACGTGGTCGTGGTCCTGAACGGCATTCTGGTGGCGGCGTTCGAGTTGAAGGCCTTGGGTGGGCCATCGTTCGGCAACAACGCCAACAACCGCGTCGAAGAGGCTTTGGGAAGCTCAACGTGTCTGCGTCGAGCTGGGCTGGCAGGTCTGTACCCCGCGGAGCCGCCGTGGACCGGGTACCTGTTCGTGATGGAGGATGCGCCGGGCTCGAGGAGTCCCGTGCGCGTGCCAATCGGGGCCCTGAGGACGGACCCCGCTTGGGAGGGCCAGTCCTACCAAGGACGTTTCGGGATCACCCTCAAGCGCTTGTTGGACGAGGGCATCTACGACTCGGTCTGCTACTTGCTGTCCTCGCCTCAGAATCCTGACCCTCAGGAGCCCGTGGCCGCACTGAACTGGGCGCACTTCGCGGCATCAGTGAGGGCACGGATTCATTACATGGCCGAGCTGGGCTACCTCTCAAGAGGGGACGCACCAAGAGCCGACTTGATGTGGTCCCCCGGGGAGTCACCCTCCGGCGCCTGAGTAAAAGCGGTAACCGGAGAGAGTCGCCTGCCCCCGACTACTCGCTGCGCAGCGCCTCGACGGGATCCTTGCGGGAGGCCGCCGTGGACGGCAGGAGCCCGGCCAGGAAGGTGAGGCCCATGCTGATCAGCACCAGGACGGCTGCTGCCTGCCCGGTCAGCTGGGCCACATTGGCGATGTTGTACTTCGATTCGACGATCAGATTGGCCGGGATCGTCAGCAGGAACGTGATCGCGATGCCCACCAGCCCGGCCACGAAACCGACGATCAGGGTCTCGGCGTTGAAGACCCGCCTGATGTCGCGTTTGCTCGCCCCGATCGCCCGCAGGATGCCGATCTCCTTGCGGCGCTCGAGTACCGAGATGTAGGTGATCACCCCGATCATGATCGACGAGACCACCAGCGAGATCGCCACGAACGCCACCAGCACATAACTGATCACGTTCACGATGTCGGTCACCGACGACATCAGCGTCCCCACGATGTCGGTGAAGGTGATCACCTTCTCGTCCTGGCCGGCGGCCGTCATCTGGGCGTTGTAGTCGTCCAGGATCTCCACGACCCGGCCTTTGCTCTCGAAATCCTTGGGATAGATGTTGATGGTGAACGGGTTGGCCAGGTCGGCGTAGCCGAGCCGGCGCAGGTTGGTGTCCAGGGAGGTCTGCCCGGTCGTCATCATCGACATCATCACCTGGGTCAGCTCCTCCTCGTCCATGTTGAACTGGAAGGCATCCAGGAAGGCGTCCTGGTCGATACCCATCGCGCTGGACATGTTGGTCGCGAGCTGGCTCATGGACGACTCCAGCGCACCAGCGATCTGGGTTTGCAGGGCGCCGGCCAGTTGGGTTTGCAGGGTGGCGCCGAACTGCTCGGTGATCTGCCCCAGATAGGTCGCCATCACCTGCTGTAGGTAGTCGCCCAGCAGCGTCTGCAGCTGGGTGCCGATCGCGTCGAGGTCGATGATCCCCGCAGCGTCCGCGGCGATATGCTGGCCTTGTTCGGAGGCGAGGAAGACCGGGAAGTTGGCCTGCACGTCGGTGGGGTCCAGGTCGCCGGCGACGCAGAACTCGATGTAACCCTTGACAGCCTGCTGTGTCACCGACAAGGCCAGATCGGTGTCCACGTCCAGATCGAGGCCACCCACTATCTCTGTCAGGTCCAGGGAGGGCAGGGCGGACGCGTCGATCGTGATGCCGGACAGGTCGAGCCCCAGCCCGCCCAAATCCAACCCGCCCAGATCCATGCCGGACAAGTCCAGGTTGAGCCCCGACAGATCCAGCGAGAGTTGCGACTCGTCGAAGGTGAAGGCGGCCGCAATCTTGTCCTGGTCGATGGTGATGGCCGAGGCCAGGTCGAAACCGCTGTTGCCGGGATTGGCCGCCTCGTCGGCGAAGGTGCGCCCGGAGAAGACGTTGCGTCCCGGATCTGCCAGTTGGCGCTGCACGATCTCGGCGCTGGACGCCTGGGCGATCAAGTGCCGGGTGAGACCCGAGGTGTAGTGCAGCCCGGGGGTGAGCATCGAGGCCGCAGCCCCGGCCCGGGGCTGGACGATGCCGGAGATCTTGAGTGTCTGGCCGCCGGCCACCAGGTCTTTCACGAACTGTGCGTCGTTGCGCCTGCTCGTCCACACGTCGTACGTGGTGTCGTGGGCGTAGAAGTCGGCCGCGTTGACCAGCTTGAACTCCACCGCCATCAGGTCGTCGTAGCTGAACGACTTCGTTCCGTCGGGGGTCACGATCGGTTCGTCGTTGACCAGTTGCTGCACCATGGCGTCCAGTTCTGCCGGGTCACGCAGGCCCATGGCATACAGGACGAAGTCGCTGATCCCGCCGTTGACCGTGAGCGCCAGCACCAGCTCGTCCGGGTTCTGGGGCCAGCCCCCGGCCACCACGTCGTACTGCGACTCGAACAGCGAGGGATCGTCCATCATCTGCGAGAAGACGTTGGTGCTCATGGACGCGGCCATCAGGCTGTTCGCCGACGAATCGGCGCCGAAGCCCAGTGCGCTGAAGGTGGTGTCGGGGTTGACCTGACGCACGTCGCCCGAGGGCTGGACGCTGAAGATCTGCGGCGCCACATCGTAGGAGTACTGGATCGAGTTCACGTAGCCGTCGATGCCGCCGCCGTCGGCCTCCAGGAACCTCTTCAGCGACGCCAGGTCGTTCGAGCCGACACTGGAGAACATCCGGGTCATCATCTGCACTTCGTGCACATCACCGGTGGCGGAGCTGTCCCCGGTGACCGGTTCGTCCTGTTGGCCGGTCACGTCCGACGACATGGCCAGCATCGAGGTCAGATCCATGCCCTGGCTCTGGATCGTCAGCGGGTAGACCGACAGCGTGTCCTCCTCGACGCTGCGAACGTAGTCGTTCACCCCGGTGGCCAGGGCCAGGATCGCCGCGATGCCGATGATGCCGATGCTGCCCGCGAACGAGGTCATCAGCGTGCGGCCCTTCTTGGTCATCAGGTTGTTGAACGACAACGCGACGGCGGTGAGGAACGACATCGAGGTCTTCTTGGCCTGCTTCTGGCTGGGACGCAGGTCGGCCTCGGTGGGAGTGTAGGGGTCGGAGTCTTCCACGACCCGGCCATCGCTGAGGTGGACGGTGCGGGTGGCGTACTGCTCGGCCAGTTCGGGGTTGTGGGTCACCATGACGACCAGCCGGTCGTCGGCGATCTTCTTCAACATGGCCATGATCTGCACGCTGGTCTGGGAATCCAGAGCGCCGGTGGGCTCGTCGGCGAGCAGGATCTCCGGGTCGTTGATCAGGGCGCGGGCGATCGCCACCCGCTGCATCTGCCCGCCCGAGAGCTGGTTGGGCCGTTTGTGGACATGGTCGGCCAGCCCGACCTCGGACAACGCAGCCAGGGCCCGTTCGCGGCGCTCGGCCCTTGAGACCCCGCTGAGCGTCAGGGCGAGTTCGACATTGGACAGCACACTTTGATGGGGGATCAGGTTGTAGCTCTGGAAGACGAAGCCGACCCGGTTGTTGCGGTAGGTGTCCCAGTCGCGGTCGCGATACTGCTCGGTCGAGATCTGGTCGATGATCAGGTTGCCCGAATCGTAGTGGTCCAGGCCGCCGACGATGTTGAGCAGGGTGGTCTTGCCCGAGCCCGACGGCCCCAGGATCGCGACGAACTCGTTGTCGCGGAACGACACCGAAACGTCGTCCAGGGCGACCTGCGTGAAGTCCGCGGTGGTGTAGGACTTGCGGACATTCAACAGTTGCAACATGCCTGAGCCTCTCTCGGTGCACGGGGGCTCATCGTGGGTGACGCCTCTGTCCGGCCCCGGCCAGCGGCCCCCGAACACTGGTCCATCGTACCCAGCGGCAGAACACACCAAAGAGCTCCTGACCCGTCGTCCGGGCGTTTGGTCGGGATTGGGCAGGCGGATGTCACCGAACCAGGCGGAACGCTAGACTTTGGGCGGCGTGAGCGGGCAACCCATCAGGTCGGGACGAGGGCCAACTGTCGGCCACCCGGGGCACGCGAGACACTCGTGCATTGAAGGAGACGTCGTGAACACCACACCAACCCAGACTCCCGTGGCGGCGGTGATCGTGCTGGCGGCGGGCGGTGGCACTCGGATGAAGTCCAAGCGCTCCAAGCTGCTGCACGCGGTGGCGGGGCGTCCGATGCTCAGCTACGCAGTCGACGCCGCCCGCGCCCTGGAACCGAGACGCCTCGTCGTCGTGGTCGGGCACCTCCGCGAGCAGGTCGAGGCGCACCTCGCCGAGTACTGCCCCGAGGCGCTCACTGTCGAGCAGCCGGTGCGCAACGGCACCGGCGGTGCGGTGGCCGTCGGCATGGAGAAGCTCGCAGATGTCCAGGGCGAGGTGGTCGTCACCTACGGCGACGTCCCGATGCTCAATGGTGAGACCCTGAAGGCGTTGGTCGCGGCGCACCGCGCCGACCAGAACTCCTGCACTGTGCTGACCGCGATGATCCCCGACCCCACCGGCTACGGGCGCATCGTCCGCGAGGCCGGCCAGGTCGCCCGCATCGTCGAGCACAAGGACGCGACCGAGGCCGAGCGTGCCATCAACGAGATCAACTCGGGCATCTACGTCTTCGATGCCCAGTTGCTGCGTGCCGGGCTGCCGACACTGCAGCCGAACAACGTGCAGGGTGAGCTCTACGTCACCGACATGATCGGCTACACCCGCGGTCAGGGCAGACGGGTGGGCGCCTTCGTCACCGACGACCTCTGGCAGACCGAGGGCGTCAACGACCGCGTCCAGCTGGCCCGGATGAACGCCGAGGTCAACCGCCGCCTAGTCGAGCACTGGATGCGTGAAGGTGTCACCGTGCTCGACCCGCAGACGACTTGGATCGAGGCCGACGTAGACCTGGCATCCGATGTCACCATCTTGCCCAACACCCAGCTGCTGGGCGCCAGCTCGATCGCGACCGGGGCTGTGATCGGGCCCGACACCACCCTTCGCGATGTCGAGGTCGGCGAGAACGCCCATGTCGTCCGCTGCCACGGCGAGCTCGCCGTGATCGGGCCCAACGCCGAGGTCGGCCCGTTCGCGCGGCTGCGGCCGGGCACCGTGCTTGGCGAGCGAGGCCGGATCGGCACCTTCGTCGAGACCAAGAACGCCGAGATCGGGGCCGGCTCGCGGATCCCGCACTTCGGCTACGTGGGGGACGCCTACCTGGGCGAAGGGGCCTACGTCGGCGCCGGGACCACCTTCGCCAACTTCGACGGCCAGCACCGGCTCCCGACCCATCTGGGCAATCACGCCTTCGTCGGCGCCAACTCAGTGCTGGTGGCGCCGATCGACATCGGCGACGGTGCCTACGTCGCCGCCGGATCGACGATCACCAGCGACGTGCCGGCCGGAGCGCTGGCGGTCGCCCGCGGGCACGAACACATCTCCGACGATTGGGTGCAACGCAAACGCCCCGGCAGTAGTGCCGCCGCTGCCGCCGATGACGCGGTCGGTGAGGTGCACCCGAAGGTGGCCGAAGCCCGAGCCCGCGTCCGCAACCAGACCATCGGCCAGCCAGAAGCCATCAACCAGCAGGAGGCCCAGCAGTGACAGGCGTCAAGCGCCCAACCGAGAAGCACTTGATGCTGTTCACCGGTCGCGCCCATCCCGAGTTGGCAGAGTCGGTTGCCGAGATCATGGGGGTGGAACTCACCCAGCGGCGCCTGATCAACTACGCGAACTCCGAGATCTACGTCAGGTTCGAAGAGTCGGTGCGTGGCTCCGACGCGTTCGTCATCCAATCGCACCCGGCACCGGTCAATGAGTGGGTGATGGAGCAGTTGATCATGGTGGACGCACTGAAGCGTGCGTCCGCCAAGCGCATCACCGTGGTGGCTCCCTACTACCCGTACGCCCGGCAGGACAAGAAGCACCTGGGACGCGAACCGATCTCCGCCCGGCTGGTCGCCGATCTCTTCTGGGCCGCGGGAGCCGACCGGATTATGAGCGTCGATCTGCACACCGCCCAGATCCAGGGCTTCTTCAACGGCCCGCTTGACCACCTGACCGCGTTGCCGGTGCTCGCGGAGTACGTGGCCTCCAAGTACGACATGACCGATATGACCGTGGTCAGTCCCGATGCCGGACGCGTCCGCCTGGCCGACACCTGGAGCGATGCGCTCGGGGCGCCGTTGGCGATCATCCACAAGCGGCACGATCCCAATCTCGTCAACCAGGTGGCGGTCCACGAAGTGGTCGGTGACGTGGCTGGACGCACCTGCCTGCTGGTGGATGACATGGTCGACACCGGCGGCACCATCTGTCAGGCCGCGAACGCGTTGCTCGAGTACGGCGCCAAGCGGGTCATTTGCGCGGCCACCCACCCGATCCTGTCGGGCCCGGCCGCCGACCGACTGAACTCCACCCCGTTCGAGGAGATCATCTTCACCAACAGCCTGCCCCTGCCGGCGGGCGTGCACATCGAGAAGGCGACCGTGCTGTCGATCGCTCCGTTGCTGGCGCAGGCGATCCACGAAATCTTCGAGGACGGGTCGGTCACTAACCTGTTCCACGGCACTTTCGGCTGACTCCGGGAACTGATTTCGTCCCATCCGAGGGGGCGCGGTAGGATACCCGGGTTGCTTGGCGAGGGGCCGGCGTGGCAGGTCCGTGATCGACTGGTTTGAGCGCGCACGTCTTCGCGTCCTCCTTCGCCGGGCTTTGGGTTTATCGCTTGAGACGAAGTTGAGGAGACCGATGGCAGACACCATCAATCTGGCCGCTGAGGTTCGCGAGGAATTCGGCAAGGGTGCGTCCCGCCGTATTCGTCGCCAGCACAAAATCCCCGCCGTGCTGTACGGCCGTGGGGACGATCCCATCCACATCACCCTTCCCGGCCACGAGACGATGCTCGCGCTACGCCAGGCCAACGCGTTGCTCAGTATCGTGGTCCCCGGTGGCGAAGAGAAGTTGGCGCTGCCCAAGCAGGTGCAGCGTCATCCGGTGCGTCACACCATCGAGCATGTCGACCTGCTGATCGTGCGTCGCGGTGAGCGCGTCGTGGTCTCGGTGCCGGTGGTGCTCGTCGGCGAGCCGGTGGTCGATGTCCTGGTCAATCAGGGCCTGAACGAGCTGAGCGTTTCGGCCGAGGCGACCCACATTCCGGCCCAGATCGAGATCTCCATCGACGGCCTGAATGTCGGCGCCCAAATCCTGGCCGGCGAGGTCGTCCTGCCCGAGGGCGTCGAGTTGGCTGACGATCCCGAGGTGCTCGTCCTCAGCATCAATGCGTCGATCGCAGTCGAGGACATGCTCGAGACCGCCGAAGCCGAAGCGGTCGAAGAGGGCGGCGACCAGGACGCGGAGTCTGCCGGGGAGTGACCTCTTGGCTACTGGTCGGGCTGGGTAACCCCGGCCCAGAGTACGAACGAACCCGCCACAATGTCGGGTTCATGACAGCCGATGAGCTCGCCCGGCGCGCCCGGGCGAGCTTTTCGGCTCCTCGCGGCATGCGTGCTGGCGTCGCCGAAACGATCATCTCGGCGGCGGGTCTGGGGGCGCCGCCCGGGGACAAGCTGATCATCGCCAAGCCGCGCACCTTCATGAACGAGTCCGGGCAGGCAGTCCGCAAGCTGGCGGGGTTCCACCAGATCTCGCCTTCTCGGATGGTCGTCGTCCACGACGAGCTCGACCTGGAGTTCGGGCAGCTGCGGCTGAAGATCGGCGGCGGCGACAACGGCCACAATGGGCTCAAGTCGATCCGTTCGCATCTGCAGACCGGCGACTTCTATCGGGTCCGCATCGGCATCGGACGCCCGCCCGGCCGGCAACCGGCTGCTGACTACGTGCTCAGCACGATCCCGGCGGCATTGCGGGAAGACTACGCAGTTGTGGTGGCACGAGCCGCCGACGCCTGCGAGGCGCTGATCACCAAGGGCTTGGTGGCGGCCCAGAACGAGTTCAACAACTAAGCCTCACAACGCGCAATCCACGGCCACGGCCAGCGCGTTGCAGACCTCGCGCCTGCGCGCGAGTGTTGCGCGACAGGCCGAGGGCGCCCCAGCCGGGCTTGTGCCTGCGTCCTAGGCTGGACCGGTGAGTTTCTCGGGGCTGTTCGAAGCGCTGGCCGTGGATCGCGGCGTCGCGGAGGTGATCGCCGAAGCGAAGGCAGGGCTGGCGGCGTCCGATCTGACGTGTGCGCCGGCGTCGCGTCCTGGGTTGATCGCGACCTTGGCGACGCGCACCGAGCGTCCGTTACTGGTGGTCACCTCGACATTCCGCGAGGCGGAGCAACTCGCCGCCACGCTCGTCTCGCTGCTGGACGACGACCAGGTCGTCTACTACCCGGCTTGGGAGACCCTGCCGCACGAGCGTCTCAGCCCCCGCTCCGACACCGTGGGCCGCCGCCTGAAGGTGCTGCGCCGCATCGCCGGGCGCGATGAGGCCCCGGCCCCCCGAATCGTGGTGGCGCCGGTCCGGTCGATGCTGCAGCCGCAGGTTGCCGGGCTGGCCGAGCTGCGTCCGGTCAGGCTGCGCGCTGGGACTGAGTACGAAATGGGCCAGTTGGCCGCCGACCTGGTGGCCGCCGCCTACCAGCGGGTCGACCTGGTGGAGCGTCGCGGCGAGTTCGCGATGCGCGGCGGCATCGTTGACATCTTCCCGCCCACCGAGGACCACCCCGTCCGGCTCGACTTCTTCGGTGACGAGATCGACACCATCACCTATTTCCAGGTGGCAGACCAGCGCTCCACCGACCGCACCCTCACCGAGGTTGAGGCGCCGCCCTGCCGGGAGTTGCTGATCACCGACAAGGTGCGCAGCCGGGCGGCCAACCTGGTGGCCGACCACCCGGAACTGGCCGAACTCCTCGAGAAGATCGCCGCCGGGCAGGCCGTCGAAGGCATGGAGGCGTTGATCCCGGCGTTGGTCGACCGTCTCGAGCTGCTGGTCGACGTGCTGCCCGGCAACGCCCTGGTCTTGGTCAATGATCCCGAACTGGTCCGCACCCGCGCTGACGACCTCGTCCGCACCAGCCAGGAGTTCCTGCAGGCCGGCTGGGCGGCCGCCGCGAGCGGGGGTAAGGCGCCGATCGATCTGGGCGCCAGCGCCTATCAGCTGCTCGGTGACGTGCGTGCCCACGCGCTGGGACGCGGCCAAGGCTGGTGGTCGCTGTCGAGCTTCGCCGCCACCCCGGATACCGGCGAGGTTGAGGTGGACGCTTCGCTGGCCGGCGTTCGGTCGCGCAACCTCGATCTGCACGACACCAGTGCTTGGCACGGCGATGTCAATGGTTTCGTCGACCAGATCAAGCTGGACATCTCCGACGGTTGGCGCGTCCTGCTGTCGGTCGAGGGTGCCGGGCCGGCCAGCCGGCTGGCCGAACTGCTCGGTGACAACGACATCGCGGCCCGCATAGACGACGAGCTACGCGACCTCGACAAGACCCCGGTGGTGCGCATCTTCCGTAGTGGCCTGCGCAACGGCTGGCGCGCGCCGGGCATCGGGCTGGTGGTGCACACCGCCGCCGACATCACCGGCGCCGGCAACGAGCGCACCGCCCGCAAGATGCCCACCCGCAGGCGCAACCAGATCGTCCCGCTTGAGCTGAAGCCGGGGGACGCGCTGGTGCACGAGCAGCACGGGGTGGGACGCTACGTCGAGATGGTCACCCGTACCGTGGCCGGCGCCACCCGGGAGTACCTGGTGCTGGAGTACGCGCCGTCCAAGCGTGGCCAGCCGGGCGACCGGCTCTACGTCCCGATGGATCAGCTGGACGAGGTCTCCCGCTATGTGGGCGGCGAAGCACCCAGCCTCGACAAGATGGGCGGCGCCGATTGGCGGCAGCGGAAATCTCGGGCCCGCAAGGCAGTTCGCGAGATCGCGGCCGAGCTGATCAAGCTGTATGCGGCGCGGCAGGCCACTAAGGGCCACGCGTTCGGCCCCGACACGCCTTGGCAGCGCGAGCTGGAGGACGCCTTCAGCTACACCGAGACCCCCGACCAGTTGGCGACGATCAACGACGTCAAGGCCGACATGGAGCAGGTGGTCCCGATGGACCGGTTGGTCAGCGGTGACGTCGGGTACGGCAAGACCGAGATAGCCGTGCGGGCCGCGTTCAAGGCCGTGCAGGACGGCAAGCAGGTCGCGGTGCTGGTGCCGACCACCCTGCTGGTGCAGCAGCACACCAACACCTTCACCGAGCGCTACGCCGGTTTCCCGGTGACCGTGGCAGCCCTGAGTCGTTTCCAGTCCAACAAAGAGGTCGCCGCGACCCTCGACGGGCTGGCGTCCGGACGCGTCGACGTCGCGATCGGCACCCACCGGCTGATCAGTGACAAGGTGAAGTTCGCCGACCTGGGCCTGGTGATCATCGACGAGGAGCAGCGGTTCGGCGTCGAGCACAAGGAGGCACTCAAGAAAATGCGCGTCAACGTCGACGTGTTGTCGATGAGTGCCACCCCGATCCCGCGCACCCTCGAGATGGCCATCACCGGCATCCGCGAGATGTCGACCATCGCCACCCCGCCCGAGGAGCGCCATCCGGTGCTGACCTTCGCCGGGCCCTACGACCAGGGACAGGTGGCTGCCGCGATCCGTCGTGAACTGGCTCGTGAGGGGCAGGTCTTCTTCGTCCACAACCGGGTGCAGGATATCGAGAAGGTGGCCGCTCAGCTGCGCGAGACGGTGCCGGAGGCGACCATCGTCACCGCGCACGGCCAGATGTCGGAACGCAACCTGGAGAAGGTGATGTTCGACTTCTGGGAACGCAACATCGACGTGCTGGTCTGCACCACCATCGTGGAGGCCGGCATCGACGTGTCGACCGCGAACACCCTGATTGTCGACCGCGCCGACCGGATGGGCCTGTCGCAGCTGCACCAGCTTCGTGGCCGGGTCGGACGCTCCCGCGAGCGCGGCTACGCCTACTTCCTCTACCCGCCCGAGAAGCCGTTGACCGAGACTGCGCACGACCGGCTGGCCGCGCTGGCGTCCAACGCAGATCTGGGCGCCGGCATGGCGATCGCCATGAAAGACCTGGAGATCCGCGGTGCCGGCAACATGCTCGGCGACGAGCAGTCCGGGCACATCGCCGACGTCGGTTTCGACCTGTACATCAGGATGGTCGGCGAGGCGGTCGGCGAGTACCGCGGTGAGACGAGCGCCGACGATGAGTCCGAGATGCGCATCGAGCTACCGGTGGACGCCCATCTGCCCACCGACTACGTCGAATCCGAGCGGCTGCGCCTCGAGATGTACCGGCGGCTGGCCGAGGTGCGCAGCGACGACGACGTGGATGGTGTGCGCGCCGAGCTGGTCGACCGCTACGGGACGCCGCCGGCGCCCACCGAGGCACTATTGCAGGTGGCCCGGTTCCGCATCGCCTGTCGCCGGGCGGGTCTGACTGAGGTGATGACCCAAGGCAACTTCATCCGCTTCGGGCCGGTGAACGGACGCCTGTTGGCGTCGGGGGAGCGCGTCGATCTGGCCGAGTCGCGGCAGCTGCGCTTGCAGCGCTTGCATCCCGGGACGCTGCTGAAGGACGCGACGAACGTGGCGTTGGTGCCGCGTCCGATGACGCAGACCATACCGATCGCCCCGGTCGATGGTCTGCCGTTGTTGGAGTGGGCCACTTGGGTGGTCGAAGCGGTCTTCGCGCCGACCGAGGCCCGCCCCTGAGGCGCACTCGAGACCGTGCCAGGTGAACACGCAGGTGGTGGGAACCCCAAGGTCCCCACCACCTGCGTGTTGGTTTTGTCGTCGTTCACTGCGTGAAGCGGGAGTCCTTCACCCGGGTCGACTCGACCTCGTCCAGGGTGGGCGCGTAGGCGCCGGCTCTTCTCACGGTGAGTGACGCCGTGGTTGACGCCCGGTGCAGGGCGGGCTGTACGTCCGGCCACCGGCAGGCGGCCAGCCGTTCCCGAGCCTCGACCGTGCCCAGTAGGTCAGCGGTCAGCAGCCCCGAGATCAGTCCGGCCATGAAAGAATCGCCGGCACCGACGGTGTCGGCCACCGTGGCGGTGACGGGGTCGATGACGAGCAGGTCGGGGTCGTTGCGGAGCCTCGCGTAGGCGCCCCAAGGGCCTCGGGTGACGACCATCATCAGCGGCCCGAGCGTGAGCCAGCGCCGCATGACCTCCTCGACGGGTTGGTCGGGGAAGAGCCAGCCGAGGTCCTCGTCCGAGGCCTTCACGACGTCGCTGAGACAGACGAGTTCCTCGACCCGTTGAAGAACCTCTTCGGGTGAGCCCATCAGGGCCGGTCGCACGTTCGGATCGTACGAGATGGTGCCGGTCGGCCGGACGGCGCGGACCGTCTCCAGCACCTGCGTGCCGCCGGGTTCCAGGGTGGCTGCGATGCTGCCCGTGTGCAGGTGGGTGACTTGGTCGAGGTTACTCAACTGGGGCAGTGCCCATTCGATGTCGAACGTGTAGGTGGCTTTGCCCTCGTCCTGGATGTCGGCGAAGGCGACCGTCGTGCGCGAAGCGCCATCGGTGCCTGGCTCGACGAGGACGCCGGCGTCGGCCGCCGCGGCGGCGAGTCGCTGGCCGCGCTCGTCTGGGGCCCACCAGGCTCCGATGCTCACCCGGTGGCCGAGCTGGGCGAGACCGGTCGCCACGTTGAGCAGGCTGCCCCCGACGTGCTCCACGGTCGTCCCGCCGCAGTGCACTGCGTCGATGAGCGCCTCGCCGAGGCAAAGCACCCGCTTGCCGCTCATGCCGCGCCCACCAATCCGAGCTTCTCCTCCATCTCTTCGAGGGGAATGCCCTTGGTTTCAGGCATTACCTTCAGCACCCAAATGAGCTGCCCGACCATGCAGATGAAGAAGATCATGAACGCCATGCCGCCGCCGAGCGAGCCGATGAGCACCGGGAAGATACCCGAGGTGATCGCGGCGAACGTCCAGTGCGTCATGCTGCCCAGCGACTGGCCACGTGCCCTGATGCGGTTGGGGAAGATCTCTGAGATGAAGACCCAGATCACCGAACCCTGACCGAAAGCGTGGGCGGCGATGAACATCATGAGGCCGACCAGCACCAAGACCGAGGACGTGGCGTCGTAGCGTCCCTCGTAGTAGAACATGACGCCAGCGAGGAATCCGAGGCTGACCAGGTAGCCGATCGATCCGACGATCATCAGCGTGCGTCGGCCGATCTTGTCGATCACGGTCAGCGCAGCCATCGTCGCCACCAGGTTCATGGCACCCACGCCCGCACTCATCAAGAATGCGGTGTTGGTCGCGGCGCCGGCCTTCTCCATGACGATCGGCGCGTAGTAGAGGATGGCGTTGATGCCGGAGAGTTGATTGAACATGGCAATCATGACGGCGAGCATGATGACCTTGACATTTCGTCGCACCCAGAACGGCGCCACCTCCATATTGGCCTCGGCCAGCGCCTGCTGGATCTCGGCAATCTGCCGGTCCGATTCCTCTTGTGTGCTGCACAGCAGCTGCGAGACGCCCACCGCGTCCTTTTCGCGTCCGACAGCCATCAGCCAGCGAGGCGTCTCAGGGACGGTGAACAGCAGCGCGACGAAGAGCACCGCAGGCACCACCATGACGCCGAACATCCACCGCCAGGCGATCGGCTGTGCGCCGACCGGATCGATGACCACCAGTCGGATGACGAAGTTCGACAGGTACGCAAGCAGGATGCCGAGCACGATGTTGAACTGCACCAGACCGACCAGGCGACCACGCACCTTGGGCGGCGCGATTTCTGCGGTGTAGATGGGGGCAACCACGCTGGACGCCCCGACGCCCACACCGCCGAGGAAACGCGCGATGACGAGCAGCGCGTAGTTCGGTGCGGTTGCCGATCCCAGGGCGCCCACGATGTACAGGGCGCCGATCACGAACAACACCGTCCGCCGACCGTACTTGTCGGCCGGCTTGCCTGCCGTGAAGGCACCGAGAATGGTGCCGATGATCGCAGTGGTGACAGTGATGCCCAACCCGGCGTCGTCGAGGTTGAATACTGTCTTGAGGGACTCCGTGGTACCGGAGATCACGGCCGTGTCGAAGCCGAAGATGAGTCCGCCGATGGACGCCACAATGGCGCTTCGCAGCACAAGGGGTTTCATAGGCGTGATGTTAGCGGCGGCAACCCGGTTGGTGAATGCAATCCATCCGGAATTTGTGAGCAATATTGGCCCTTCCTGAATCTTTGGGTGTGTGGGCCGGAAGGACGCTCAACTCCGTATTGACTTGCGGGTTTGCTATTCATTAGTGATTCATACGTTTCAATGGAGGAGGTCTTGATTGCGCCTCTCTGTGTTCATCTGGATATCTCGGGGCGTCGGTTTGGGGTTGCTCGCGCTACCCCAATGCCGAGAGATTGCGAATCTTTGATTCTGCGCGTTTGATTGTTATTTGAAATGCAGAGGTAATGCCTTGCTCGACCATGTGGCGAATGACCAGAACGGGGCGCTGTGCGCGGCCCACAGACACGACTCGCTGCTGAACCGCTTCGCGGCTGGGCCAGCCATGGCGTCGTCCGCGATCCAATCCGCAGCTGTAGCGGCGTGGGCAGCAGTCGTAGTCTTGGCCGGTGACCAGTGTCTCGCTAGCCCAGACCCAGCCGGTGCGAGCTGTCCCGGATGCCTACGCACGGGGTGTCGATGAGATCTGCGCGATCCTGGACACCAGTACGGAAGGGCTGAGCACCGCCTCCGCCCGAGGACGGCTGGCACAAGTCGGCCCCAACCTCATTGAGGCGACCGCCGCCGAGCCTGCTTGGCGCCGCTTCCTGCGCCATTTCGACGACATCTTGATCTACATCCTGCTGGTGGCAGCGGCGCTCAAGCTGGCCATGGGGGAATGGATCGACTTCTGGGTGATCCTTGCCGTGGCGGTGATCAACGCGGTGATCGGTTTCGTCCAGGAAGGGCGTGCGGAGACCGCACTGGCTGGCATCCGCCAGATGCTCTCGGCCGAGGCGCAGGTGCTCCGCGACGGGAGTTGGGTGAAGGTGGGGGCAGAGGAACTCGTCCCCGGCGATGTGGTCCGGGTGGGCGCAGGGGCGAAGGTGCCCGCCGACATGCGCTTGCTGGAGGCCTCCAACCTGCGAGTGGCGGAGGCCGCCCTGACCGGGGAGAGCGAGCCGTCCCCGAAGGATGTCGCGCAGGTGCCCCTGGGTACCGATATCGGCGACCGTTCCTCGATGCTGTTCTCGTCTGCACTGGTGTCGGCCGGGCAGGGCGTTGGTGTGGTCACCGCAACCGGGTCTCAGGCGGAGATCGGGCGGATCACCACGATGCTGTCCGAGATAGACACTCTCGACACCCCGATGACCCGGCAGATGAATGGTTTCGCCAAGAAGCTGTCGCTGGTGATCGGGGTCAGCGCCGTCGTGCTGGTCCTGGTCGGCAGGCTGCTGCACGGCATGCCGACGAACGAGCTGATCTCGGCGGTGATCGGGTTCGCGGTAGCCGCGATCCCCGAAGGGCTGCCTGCATTGGTGACGATCACCTTGGCCCTGGGTGTGCAGCAGATGGCCAAACGCCATGCGATCATCCGCCGGCTGCCGTCGGTGGAGACGCTGGGCTCGGTCACTCGGATCTGTTCCGACAAGACCGGCACCCTCACCACCAACGAGATGACCGTGCGCAGTGTGGTCACCTGTGTTGGTGAGTACGAGGTGACCGGGCTCGGCTACGACCCGGTTGGCGAGGTCACCCTCGACGGCAAGCTGGCGGAACTGGCGACTCGTGGGGATTTGCGCGCGGTGATCACCGCCATGAGCGTGGTCAATGACGCCGAGGTGGGCCAGATCGACGGGCGCTGGACGCTGGTGGGGGAGCCGACCGAAGGTGCGCTGCGAACACTCGGGATGAAGACAGGATTCGATCCCACCAGCTACCCGCGCTTGGCGCTGCTGCCGTTTGACTCCGAACACAAGTACATGGCCACGCTCAACACGACACCCGAACAACACGAGGTGATCCTGGTCAAGGGCGCCCCGGACCGGTTGCTGGATCGTGCCGCAACCCAGCTGTCTGCGACCGGGGCGCTGGAGCCGCTGGATCGGGCCTGGTGGGAGGCCAGGGTGGACGAGTTGTCCGCCAAGGGCCTGCGGGTGCTGGCCGCCGCGTCGCGTCCCAGCAGTATCGCGCAATCCCTCGACGGACTCGGCCATGATGACCTGATCGACCTGACGGTCCTGGGTGTGACCGGCATAGTCGATCCGCCCCGGCCGGAGGCCGTCCAGGCAATCGCCACCTGCCACACCGCTGGCATCAAGGTGACCATGATCACCGGTGATCACGCCGGCACCGCAACCGCCATCGGCCGCGAGCTGGGCATAATCACCGATGACGCTCGCTCGGCGGTGACCGGTGCCGGGGTGGAGGCCGCCACCAACAAGCAGTTGCGCAAGCTTGTCGAGAGCACCGACGTTTTCGCCCGCACCAGCCCTGAGCACAAGTTGCGGCTGGTGCAGGCCCTGCAGGCAAACGGGGAGATCGTCGCCATGACCGGCGACGGGGTGAACGACGCTCCTGCCCTCAAGCAGGCCGACGTCGGTGTGGCGATGGGGATCAAAGGCACCGAGGCGACCAAGGAGGCCGCCGACATCGTGCTTGCCGACGACAACTTCGTGACGATCGAGTGCGCGATCGAAGAGGGCCGCCGTATCAATGACAACTTGCACAAGTCGGTGCTCTTCCTGTTGCCGACCAATGGCGCCCAATCCCTGGTGGTGCTGTCTGCGGTCTTGTTCGGGTGGACGCTGCCGCTGGCTCCCGTGCAGATCCTGTGGGTGAACATGGTCACCGCCATCACGCTCTCGCTGGCCCTTGCCTACGAGCCTGCCGAGCCAGACATCATGCTGCGTCCCCCACGCCGCCCCGATGCGCCGCTGCTTAATGCCAAGTACTTGCCCCGGATCGCCGTCGCTTCGTTGCTCATCGCCGCCGCCACCCTGATCACCTTCACGCTCGGTCGAATGCTGACCGGCGACCTGGCCAGCGCGCAGACCTGGGCGGTCAACACGCTGGCACTCGGCCAGGCCGCCTACCTGTTCAATGCGCGATTCCTGCGCGAGTCGAGCCTGCGCCGCGAGGCCATCGGCGGCAACCCGATGGTCTGGCGGGTCGTCGGGCTGCTGGTGATCTTGCAGCTCGGTTTCGTCTACCTGCCGGTGATGAACGCCTGGTTCGGCTCGGCGGCCCTGGGCGTCCTCGGGTGGGCCATCCCACTGAGCTTCGCAGTGGTCATCTTCGCGCTGATGGAGGTGGGCAAGGCTCTCCTGCGCGTCCGCGAGACTGGATGACCCTGCTGCCAAACGGTTCCGCGGATAGCCGGCTCATCACCAGTTGATGAACCTGCGCCTCAGGACTGGCCTGCCCGCGCCGGGGTGCAAGAAGCTGGACTCACTGTCGACAACACGAACCCAGGAGGCAACATGCCGCGACGAACACGTCTGGTCTCATTGATCTTGCCAGCGACGGTGGCTGCCCGGACGGCGCTGTCGGACGACGTCAAGTGCTTAGCTCAGCCGTGACGCAACTGGAGGACGGTAACCCGGCGAAGGACGGGCTAAACGCTCAGTCGAAGGCCCACCCCGCGCGAAGGCGTGGCTGGTCAATGCTGTCGGCCGTGCTGATCATCGTCGCGCTGCTGCTGGCACCGGTGGCCATTCTCGCCGGATATGCCAAGAGCCAACTGACGAGCACCGACACTTTCGTCTCGACGCTCGCCCCGTTGGCCGGTGACCCGGCAGTACAGCAGGTCGTCTCCAAAGCCGTCGCCGAAACGGTGAAGGCCGACCTCAACCTCGAGGCAAACGTAGCCGAGGTGTTCGCCGGGCTGGACCAGTTGCCTCTGCCCCCGCGCTCTGCGGCCGGGCTGGCAGGCCTGGAGGGACCGGTCGTGCTTGGGCTGAACTCGCTCGTGACGACCGCAGCGGACGAGCTTGTTGCATCACATCAGTTCGCCCAGTTGTGGGAGCAGACACTGCGCATCACCCACACCCAGTTGACCGCCACGCTCAGCGGTGACCCGGCCGCGCTCGCCCAGGTGGGGGCGGACGGCTCCTTGCGGCTCCAGCTCCAGCCGATCGTCGCTGCGGTGAAGGACCTCCTGATCGCCCAGGGTGTCGGCTTCGCCCGGTTCATTCCTGATGTCGAGCGGAGCATCGTCATCGTCGACTCGGGGGCCTTTGGCCAGCTCTCGGTGCTGTACGGGCTGGTGGTACGGCTGGGCACCTGGCTGCCCTGGCTCAGCTTGGCCCTGATGGTGGCCGGTGTGCTGATGGCGCAACGACGACGCCGGGCGCTTCGCTCGACGGCAACCGGCCTGGCGCTGGCCATGCTGGCGCTGGCTGGGGTGATCGCCATCGGACGGGGAGTCGCAGCCGCCACCTTGCCACAGGGGGTGTTGACCCGGGCAGCGGTATTGGCCGGCTACGACGCAGTGCTGGCGCCCGCACGGGGCATGGTGATCGCGGTCGGTTGTCTTGCGGTGGGTGTGGTGATCGTCGCCTGGCTGGCCGGCTCTGGCCGCTCGGCGCGTCTGATTCGAGACACGACCACGAGTCTGGCCGTCCGTGTGCGGAGCCAGGGTGAACGGTACGGCCTGACCACCGGCCGGGCCGGCACGTGGCTGGACCGACATCACCGGCTGCTGCTGGTGGCGATCGCAGTGTGCGCGTCCGCGGTCATCCTGCTGATCCGCCCGCTGTCGGCGGGTTTGGTGATCGGCGTGGGCGCTGCCGCACTCGTCCTCTTGCTGGCCCTGGAGATCGCCAGGCGTCCCGAACCCCACTACGAAACCCCCGAACCCCACGACGAAACCGAGGAGCAAACATGAATGCCGTCATCGGCGACATCCTGCCGCTGGCTCTGGCCGTGGCCATCAGCCCGATCCCGATTATCGCGACCATCTTGATGCTGATGTCACCCAAGCCCCGCCCCCTCGGGCTCAGCTTCCTCGGCGGCTGGGTGGTGGGCATCAGCGTTGCCGTGGTGGCGTTCACCCTGCTGGGCGGAATCCTGCCCGAACCCGAGACGGGCGATTCGCGGCCGGTGATGGGCACCATCCAGCTGATCGTGGGGGCACTTCTGCTGCTGATGGCCGTGAAGCAGTGGCGGGGACGCCCCAGAGCCGGCGAAGATGCGGAGCTGCCCAAGTGGATGGCTGCCATCGACACCATGAAACCGGGTGCGGCGCTGGGTTTGGCGTTGCTGTTGTCGGCAGTCAATCCGAAGAACCTGCTGCTGGCCGTGGCGGCCGGCGCCAGCATCGGCCGGGCCCAGCTGGGCACGGGCCGCCGATGTCCTAGACGAGGTGCGGGCGTGGCTGGTGGCGAACAACGCCGCCATCATGGCGGTGCTGTTGCTGGTCATCGGCACCCAACTACTCGGCAAGGGAATCGGCAGCTTCTGAGCCCG
>CALMKG010000121.1 GCA_937867175.1 uncultured Propionibacterium sp.
TTCGTGTTCTACCCGGAGAACGACGCCCGTTCACGGTTCGCGATCGAAGAGCAGTACACCGGCTCCGATTGGTCCGACGACGAGCGACTGCCGACATCGTGGACATGGACCGCAGAACGCCGAGTGCGCCACCCTGACGGCACCACCGTGTGGGGCATCGAACGCGAGGGCGAGGCACGCGCCGAGGACTTCCGGCAGGTACTCGCCGACGCAGAGAAGTGGGCACGGCGCACGCAGAACCGCACCGCCTCAAGCAACCAGTTCGGCATCGGGCACGGGCATCGAAACGAACCGCCCGCGCCGAGGCTCTGACGCCTGACTGGGAGGCGGCGGGCGCACCTGATGGCATGAGAAAGCCTCCCGCCCATGCCCCTGTTCCTGCGCCGGTGTCGATGCCGGTGATCCGCCTGGCCGTGCAGTACGACGGCACGATGAGCGCCACCGTCGACGGTGAGCCCCTCGCCCCGCCGGTCGACGAGGGCGTGTGGCGGCGCGGCTCGTTCGCACGGATTGTCGATCAGGTCACCGCCGAGCGGATGATCCCGGCACGGGTCGAGGTCACCGAGGCCGATGGCTCGACGTTCACCGACATCATCACCGCCACCGCCCGCAAGAACACCCCAGCCCCCGACCTGCCGGAACCCGACCCGGCTGACGCGCCCCGGCTGCTGGAAGTGACCGGGGAAGGCTTTGTGCCCGGTGAAGACATCGCGGTGTGCCGCATCATCCGACACACCGACGCGGCTGCGACCGGCACCGCCCGCGCACTCATCGACCTGGCCTACGACCACATCGACACTGGCGACGAGGTCGTGCTGATGGGCCGAGTCTCGGGCACGTTCGTCGTGCGGAGCCTGTCATGAGCGCCCCCGCACCGGGCAGGCAGACCGGCTCATTCGGTGACGAGCTGACCAACGCCGCCATGATCGGCCTGATCGGGGTGTTCGCGCTCGCGCTGCTGCTGCGCGGGGCCGGGTCGGTGGCCGCCTTCCTCACCGGAACTGCTCAGCCGGCGGCTGGCCCCGCTGCCGGGATCGGCGTGCTGTTCACCCCCGGCGACCCGGCGACCGCTCTGGAAGCCGAGGGCCTGAACGTCGTGGCTTACTGGACGGTCGCGATCGTTCTGCTCGCGCTGCTGGCGGCGGCGATCACCTGGGGCTGGACGCTGCTGCGCCGCCAGTCGCACAAGAGTGCGACCGACCCGCACCGGCTGGTCGGCACCGCCACGAAACACGACGTCGCGCGGGCCGCGGCGACCAAGGCACTACTGGGTCGCGCTACGAACCTGCGCCCCTCGCTGGCAGACCCATTGCCTGCCGATGTGGGCTACCGGCTCGGCACTTCCCACGGGCATGACGTGTGGGCCAGCGTCGAGGACTCGATCCTGCTGATCGGCCCACCGCGCTCAGGCAAAGGTCTGCACATCGTCATCCCCTCGATCTTGGACGCACCCGGCGCGGTCGTGGTGACCTCAACCCGACCGGACAACCTCACCGCGAGCCTGCGCGCGAGACAGCGCATCGGACCGACAGCAGTATTCGACCCACAGCATCTAGCCGAGGGCATCCCAGCCGGGCTGCGATGGTCACCGATCAGGGGCTGCGAAGACCCACTGACAGCGATGATTCGCGCAACCGGCCTCGCCTCAGCGACCGGCCTGAGTACGGGCGGCGTCGAGGGCGGCGGGTTCTGGGAGGGCAAGACGCGCTCCGCCCTCCAAGCCCTGCTGCACGCGGCCGCGATCGACCACAGGCCGCCCGCCGAACTGTTCCGCTGGACGCTCGACCCGACCGCCGCCGCCGACGCGGTGGCGATCTTGACGAACAGCCCGCTCGCGGCGGGCGGATGGGCCGAATCGCTGGAGGCGATGATCGACTCCGACCCACGCACCCGCGATTCGATCTGGCAAGGCGTGTCACTGTCGCTCAGCGCACTGGCCGACCCACGCGTGCTCGATGCGGTCACGCCCGGCGAGGGCGAGGATTTCGATCCCGAGAAATTCATCTCCTCGCGCGGCACGCTCTACCTGCTCGCCACCGGCGCCGGAGCAGGTGCCAGCGCCGCGTTGGTCGCGGCGTTCGTCGAAGACCTTGTGGAAGCGGCCAGGCGCGTGGCGGCACGCTCTCCGGGCGCGCGCCTCGACCCGCCGATGGCGCTCATCTTGGATGAGATCGCCAACCTCAGTCCGCTGCCGAGCCTGCCGACCCTCATGGCCGAGGGCGGCGGCACAGGCATCACGACCATGCCGGTGCTCCAGAGCCTCGCGCAGGCGCGTGACCGCTGGAGCGAGAACCAAGCCAACGCCATCTGGGATGCGGCGATCACCAAGATCGTCCTCGGCGGCGCATCCAACAGCCGCGATCTGCAAGACCTCTCCACGCTGATCGGCGAACGCGACGAGTTCACCGACAGCGTGACCCTGGGCGATCACGGCACCCGCTCCAATCAACGCTCGATCAGGCGCGTGCCGATCATGCCGCCCGACCGCATCCGCACCCTCCCGTTCGGCACAGCCGTCACCATGCTGCGCTCGGCCCCGCCGATCATCACCGACCTGCGCGCCTGGCCGAAACGACCCGACGGCATCCAGCTCAGAGCTGATCGCGCCGATATCGAGGCGTTGTTGGAACGAGGCAGCAATGGCACCTGAGCCGCACCTATCTCACCGATCACCGAACCGTGACCGACAGCGTCGGCCACGGGCAGTCACGACAACGGCCCGAGTGTGGTGGAGGTGATAGCTCATGGCCCGACGCAGGAGCCGAAAAGCGCCGCCCGGTCAGCTGGAGTTCGACCTGTGGGGGCTGGCCGAACAGACCGCCGACGAGCAGATCAGCAAAGCCGCCGAAACCTTGCCCGATGTGAAGGGAGCAGAACGTGAACAAGTACGGGGCACAGGCGATGCGGCACTGGAAGACGCACGCACCGGAGCGGTACAGGTTGATCGAGAAGCCGACCCGGTTTTTCACCGAGCTGGGGCTGGAGGCGGAGGGCCAGATGAGCGAACTGGCACGGCGGATCGAGACGAACCGCCCTTTGTTGCTGGCCAAGACGCCCTCTTCGGAGCAGACTTACTTGCAGGACGTGGCGTACCGGATGACGGCGCTACGGATAGCGGAGGAGGTCGTGATGCAGCAACTCGCCTGGGTCACCGACCCGAGCCTGCCGCTGGACGAGGCCCGTCAGGAGTGGAACCAGACCTCCCCGAACGACGAGAACCTGATCATGTGGGCCGAGCGAATGCAGGACGCCCCCGATCTGATGCCCTCGACGGTCGACTTGGAGCAGAAAGCCAAAGACTGGGCCGTGCCACTCTGGTTCTTGGAGGGCATGGTCGAAGCGGAGATCCCGAGGCGGTATCTGGAAGAGCACCAGAGCCTGCTGGCGGAGGCCGCGACGATCCGCTTCCTTCGCGAAGTCCACTAACCCCCACCGCTGGGGACACCGGGCCAGAGTCTGCCGCGCCGGTGGTGCGGTTCGTTCCCGCCACGCACGACGACCTGGCTCCCTCGGGTGCGAAGGCCCGTTTCCACGCGAATGTGGCCGCCATCGAGACCGCACGGCTGCTCGCCGAGCACGAACACCCGGCGACCGCCGACGAGCAGCAGACGCTCGCGCGCTGGTCGAGCTGGGGCGCGGTGCCCGATGTATTCGACGAGTCCAAGTCCGACTGGAGCACAGAGCGAGAGCAGCTGCGGAGCCTGCTCACCCCGGAAGAGTGGGATGCCGCCGCGCGCACGACGATCAACGCGCACTACACCGATCCGTTGATCGTGCGGCAGATGTGGCGGGCCATGACCGGGCTCGGCTTCGACGGCGGCAGGGTTCTGGAACCCGGCTCCGGGCTGGGCACGTTCCTCGGAATGGCCCCCGAGACCGCGCGCATGACCGGGGTGGAACTCGACCCGGTAACTGCGGCGATCAGCCGCGCCCTGTACCCGCACTCCGAGGTGCGCGGCGAGTCGTTCGCCGACACCCGCCTGCCCGAGGGGTCGTTCGACGCGGCGATCGGGAACGTGCCGTTCTCGGATGTGAGCTTGCACGACCCGGTGCACAACCCGACCCGGCAGTCGATGCACAACCACTTCATCCTCAAATCCCTTCGGCTCGTCAGGCCGGGCGGAATGGTCGCCGTACTGACGTCGCAGTACACGATGGATGCGCAGAACCCCGGCGCGCGCCGGGAGATGGCGATGCTCGCCGACCTCGTGGGCGCGATCAGGCTCCCCGCCGGGGCGCATCGGCGCACGGCGGGCACCGACGTGGTAACCGATCTGCTCATCCTGCGCCGCCGCGAGGACGGCCAGCCGCTCGCCGATGAGCTGTGGGAGACGGTCACTCCGATCAGCCTGGACGGGCAGGCGGCGAAGATCAACGCCTACTTCGACCACCGCCCCGAGCATGTGCTCGGTGAGATGCGTATCCGTCAGGGGATGTACGGCAGGCCAGCAGTCACGGTCGACGGCGACTTCGAGCGGCTGGAAACCGACTTGGCTGACGTGCTCGATCAGATCACGTTCAGTGCTCGCCGCACCGGGCTGACGTTCACCGCGCCCACGGTTGAGCATCAGGCGCGGCAGGCCGCCCGTGTGCCCTCGCCACCGCAGTTGTGGGATGGCAGCATCGTCACCACCGACACCGGGTTCGGCACCGTCGCCGCTGGTTCCGTCGAACCGATGGAGGTGCCAAAGTCGGCTGGGGCGGAGCTGCGCGCCCTGCTGGGGTTGCGCGACGGCGCGCACCGGCTGCTCGAACTAGAGGCCGCGACCGTCGATGACACCGACGAGATTAACGGGGCACGCGAGGGTCTGCACCGCGACTACCGCAAGTACGTCGGCAGGTACGGGCCGCTGAACCGCTACACGCTGCGCCGCACCGGACGCACCAACGATGCCGGGGAAGACACCTACGCCCGCACGGTGCCGACCCCGATCCGGCTGCTGCGCTCTGACCCGTTCGGGGCGCTCGTGCTCGCCCTGGAGCAGTTCGACGACACCGACCAGACCGCGACCCCGGCGGCGATCATGACGCGCCGGGTCGTCTCCCCGCGAACCGAACCACAAGGCGTGAACACCCCTGCCGATGCGATCGCGGTCAGCCTTGACCGCACCGGCAGTACCCATGTCCTCAATCGGGGTGACATAGGTGATCTTGACCCCGAAGTCGGAACCGTCGCGGAAGAAGTTCTTGATCACCGCCGGCTGGTGATAGAGCAGCATCACCAGGACGGTGATGTCGTGCTTTTTCAGCAGCTCGACCATATGCAGCAAGATCGGCCGATTGAACAGCCCGAACATCGGTTTCGGGATGCTG
>CALMKG010000122.1 GCA_937867175.1 uncultured Propionibacterium sp.
AGATCGCGATGGACTTCAAGAACATCGCCGACGAGGTCATCGCCAATCTCCGCGCCGCCGACGGCACCGAGCTGACTGTTCGCATCGAGATTGAAGCCAACAACGCCTCGGGCTTCGAGGACGGCAAGGTCCGCACCGTCTCGGAGAACGCCCGCACCCTCAAGTTCGACCAGTCGGGCTTCGAGGAGAGCTGAGGCCCGACCCAGCATGTCGACTGACGAGGCCACGAGCGACGTGGAAAGCGTCTCCGGGCCGCCTGGCCCGGAGCACCTCGCCGCGTTCGCGGGCCTCGTCTCAGACACCACAGGAATCACCACCTTCGAGCGATACGTCTGGCAGGCCAAGTTGGCAGTCAGATGCTGGTTGAGCGCATTTGCAGGTACGGGGCTCCTGGCCGTCGTGTGCGAGCACGTCGAGGACTTGGCGATCGTCCATACCGGAGGGTTCCGCTTCGCTCAACTCAAGACCCGAGACAAGGGCTCTTGGAGCGTCGCGAAGATCTGCGAATCTGGGCACGCCATCGAGCGCCTTGTGGCCTCCTACAAACTTGCCGACGACGCCGGTATCTCGGCGCTATCGAGCTTTGAGGTATGGCTTGAGGGTCCGCCGTCGGAGCAAAAGGCCACCACCGACTTCTTCGCAGATCCGACCTCCGCCTCGGACGACATCAAGAAGAAGATCAGGGCGTTCGGCGTCACGGGCGCGAAGCTCACAGACTTCCTCAAGCGCCTTACGATTCATTGCCACCAGCCGGCTCGGCAGGCGATCGATGCAGTGAACATTAGGCTCATCGGCGCCATCTGGCCCGGACAGACGATGGACCAGATTGAGCGACTGTACGAGACACTTCTCGGGGCCGCTGAGTCCGCTCAGAGCGCGAGCGAGCCACCCGCCAGCGTGCGATCTGCCTTGCGCACGGCCCGTACTGCGCCGACCTCGCCCGCCTCGTGGTCACCCATCGCATCGCAATCTCTCACGGACCAGAAACTTCGTGCACTCTGCCCGCCTTTGGCGGCCGACACCGACCAGGACTTGGTAGCCCGCGCCGCCTCCGGCGAAGCATCGCTCCTTGAGCTCAAACTAGTTCGGGCTGGCGCATCAGAAGACACGGTCAAGGCAGCGTTGCTCGCTCGCGCGGACGCCGACGTGGCGGCGACGGGTGCACGGGCTTCGGGAGCCATGACGGTTGCGAGCGAAGAGGCGTTGGATGTGCGCCTCTTGAACGCGGCTGGCTCCATCGCATCGCTTGCAACTTCCAACGGCGCGACTCTGCAACGACCCGCTGAGCACATCTTTCACAGTCTCATGGCGAATGTCGCCAATACGGCAGGCCTTGACGTGGACGGTGTCTATAACCGCGACCACCGCCTCGTCCTCGGTCACTTGTGCAGTGTTTCGGACCAATGTCGTTTCGGATGGGGGGTGTCGTGATCGTGGACGATCAGTCCCCGGAGCCCGGCAGTCCTGACTCGAAGCGAGCGAACTTCAGAGCCAGCCGCGAAGCGGAAGCCCGGGTGCTCCTCCTGATAGACGGGTTTAGTCGAAAGACCACCGGGCCACGCACGTTGGAAGGCCGCGTCAAGCTCGCCAAACTCGACTTCCTTCTGCGGTATCCGCGCCATCTCGCGACTGTCCTCGCGAGTCGCGGCCTACGAGACGCAGAACGTCAGACTCTTGACCGGCAAGACAGCCCGTTGGAGTCGCGGATGATGCGTTACCGGTACGGACCCTGGGACCCCAGCTACTTCGCCGTGCTCGGCTCACTGGTCGGTCGCGGCTTGATCGAGGTTGTGCCCGCCGAAGGCACGAACGCGCTCGGATACCGCACCACTGAATCTGGTGTGGCACTTGCCGAGCATCTCAAGGACGACGGGGCGTTTGACGACGTGCTCGGGCGCATTACCCTACTGCGCCGCCATCTCGACCTCACCGGGGAATCACTCAAGAAGATGCTCTACGACCTCCCCGAGGTGGCGGACGCAACGTGGCACGAGGAGCTCACATGACCGAACAGCAGACTGTTGAGACAGAGCGCCACGACCTTCGCCTCGACGAGATCGACCTAGTTGGAGGTGCCCGCACCGTCTCCTTCCAGCCTGGCCTCAACCTCGTCCGCGGCGACATCACAACCGGGAAGACGACGCTCATCCGGCTGATCCACGCCCTTCTCGGCAGCATCTCGCGGAGCTTGCCGCCCGAGACAGTAGCCGTGCGGGCGATCAGGGGCAGGGTGCTCCTTGGAGCGAGGATGTGGAACATCTATCGGCCGATGGTGACAACCAAGGAGACCCCCATCGAACTCGCGTCGATCCCGACCGAGGACGGCGCCGAGAGCATCGCCGTCCGTCTCCCGGCAGGCGGTCAGGGGGGCTATGGCGACTTTCTCCTGGACCAGCTTGGTCTGCCGGTCATTTCCGTTCCAAGGGCGCGGCGCGAGCCCACCAACGAACTGTCGCCCGTCACCATCAACGACTGGCTGCTGTACTGCATCGTCACCGGCGATGACTTGGACACACAAGTCTTTGGGCACAGGGACACCTTCCGCGATCTAAAGCGTCGCTGGGTCTTCGAGATTGCGTATGGCCTCTACGACGAGGAGATCGCGAACCTCGCCGCCGATCTGCGAAGAATTGACCTTGAGATTCGTGCCTCCGAGAGCGAAGCCGAGGTCATTCGCCAGTTCCTCGCCGGCACCACAATCGGCAAGCCCGAGGAGTTGGAGGCGCAACTGGCAACTCAGCAGGCGCGGCTGACGGAACTCCGGTCGCAAGCCGCGAGCGTGAGTTCAGCCAGCAATGCGGAGCCTGGTGAGGAGATCGGCCAAACCCGCGCTGCCCTTCTCGGCTCCCGCCAAGAACTCGACACCGTTCGCTCCGAGATCCGGCAACATCAAGCGCAACTCCGAGATCTAGGAGAACTCCAGCGCCAACTCTCGAGTCTCTCCAAGCGCCTAACGAGGTCCATCGTCGCCGACGAATGGATGGTCGACTTCGACTTCGTCGTGTGCCCCAGGTGCGGGCAAGATGTCGACCAACACCGTACCGAGAGCCCAGTCTGCTATCTCTGCGAGCAGCCCGAACCGACGTCTGCGCCGGACCGAGACGCGCTCATTCGTGAGCAAGACCGTGTCACGTTCCAAATGGCTGAGACGGACCAACTCATCGCCGAGCGGACCAAGACGCTAGAGGAGCTCCGGCTACACGAGGAGGACCTAGTCGGAAACCTGGCCAACCTCTCGGGACGATTGGACAACCTCACGCGCGACTTCGTCTCAGCGCAGGCCGCCGAGTTGCAGAGCGTCGCCGCGGAAACCGCAACCGTGGAAGCCAACGTCGAGTGGATCAAGCGCTACCTAATGTTGGTCGATCGACAGGCCGACCAGTCGGGCTATCTCGACGGACTTCGCGAGCGGAAGCTTGAGTTGGAAGAGCAAATCGAAGCGCACAGCACGAGTGTTGTGGTCGCCGACGACAACATCGACGCGCTTGAGAAGCGAATCGTGGACTACCTCACCCGTCTGCATGTGCCCCAGCTTGGCGACCTCTTGACCGTCAAGATCAACAGGACGACTTACCTCCCGGAAGTCAGTACAAGAACGTTCGATGAGCTCTCCAGTCAGGGTCTGAAAACACTTGTGAACGTGGCGCACGCACTCGCACATCACACGGTTGCGATTGACCGTGGGTTGGAGATGCCCGGCTTGCTGATTCTGGACGGAGTGTCTGCCAACTCCGGCAAGGAGGGCTTGGAGGGCGACCGAATCGTCGACATGTACAAGCTCTTCGACGAAATCGCGAACGAGTACGGCCAGCAACTTCAACTCATCATCGTTGACAACGACTTGCCGCCGGATGTCGCGGACGAAATGTCCAGCAGAATTGTCCTGACCCTTTCTCAGGAAGCGCGCCTTATCGGGACGCCCGCGAGCACTGAGGGCGATTCGGCATCCGCATGACGGCTAACCTGGGTTCCCAGGACGCATTTCCTGTACCTGAAGACAAGCGGATGAAGCTTCGCTATGCCGGCGTCTGCCGTATCTGTGGGACCGATCTTCCTGCGCGAGCAGACGCGGTCTATGAACGCGCGACGAAGACTGTGCGCTGTGTCGAGTGTCCGTCGGCCGTGGAGATCCCCGGGTTGGTTACCCAGGTCGAGACCGAGCCGACGACGGTCGAGCCATCGTCGGAACTCGACGCTGGCATGGCAGGGTCGTCAGCTCGACGTGAGTACGAGCGTCGTAAGGCCAAGGACGAGGAACGACTGCGTCAGAAGTGGGGCAAGCTCGGCGGGATCGCGGTCGCGCTCTCCGACGAGAAGCAGAGCACGAAGGCATGGGCGACCGGCGCCGTCGGAGAGGAGCGGCTCGGTGCTCGCCTCGACTCGTTGGTGTCGGACTCAATCGGGGTGCTGCATGACCGACGCATCCCTGGCTCCAAGGCCAACATCGACCACATCGCAGTCACGACCGCTGGCATCTGGGTGATCGACGCGAAGCGCTACAAGGGCCGCCCCGAGTTGAAGATCGAAGGCGGCATCCTCCGCCCGAAGGTCGAGAAGGTCCTGGTCGGTCGACGCGACTGCACGAAGTTGGTCGACGGCGTGCTCAAGCAAGTCGACCTGGTGCGTGAGGTTGTCGGCGACGTACCTGTCGTCGGTTTACTCTGCTTCGTCGAGTCCGACTGGCCGCTGATCGGTGGAGCCTTCGCAACGCGTGGTGTGCAGGTGCTCTGGCCAAAGCGGCTCGCCAAGCTTCTGGCCGAGGCGGAAGGCACGGTCGAGGTAGGAGCCGTGCGTGATGCACTCGCGTCTCACTTCAAGCCTGCGTGACCTCGACAGGTTCGGCCCGGACGAAGTCGATCCGGGCAGCGACAGAGGTCGTCGTCGGCCTTAGCCGCAAGAGCCACGCGAGCAGTCGTTCCGGCCGACTCGCCGGGCGGGGCCGGCGGTAGGTGATGTCCATGCTGACCACCTCAGAATCCTGGCACGGCTTGAGCCGGTCCGGCCTGCGCGGCAGGTCGGCGAGAGATGAAGTCGGCGGCACTGTCCAATCCGCGCTCGGCGGGGAGATTGGCGGCCTCCCACTCGCGCGGGTGCATCGCCGTTTCTACGGCGGCAGCCACGAGGTTGGCGAGGGCGTAGGGCTTGTCCTTGGGCACCTGATCCAGTGCGCACCATGCCAAGGCGCCGTGGCCGCTCAGCCAACTCGCAAAGCCGAGCAGCGACGCCGGGGCGGCGCGAACCTCGTCGGGCGCCCGCTGGGTCATGTCGGTCCACATCGCGACGTGCGAGCCGACATTGCCCCGGTTCATGTCGAGCCACAGCCGGTCGCGGGTCGGGATCGACTCAACAGCGACGAGAAGCCGGGCGGCATCGGAGTCAGAGAGCCGTACGCCGTCGCGTTGGAAGCGCTGCATCCGAGCGAGCGCCCAGCGACCCTCCAGCCTCGCAGTGTTCTCACGCGCGGCACCGCGGGTCTCGGGCAGCAACTTGGCCACGGGCTCTCGGTCGCCGACGAGGGACTCGGCGAGCGAGTCGCGAGTGGCGGCGGGCTGTGCCCGGCCGGTCAGGACGGTTGCCGCCGCGATCCGCTCACGCGCTGCGTCGGTCTGGAGGCCCATGTCACCGGTGTCGAGGTCGGCCCAGCGGGTCTCGTCGGCCCACAGCATGGCGCGGGTGTCGATGCCGATGGAGTCGAACCGTGCCGCGAACTCGTGGCCGACATCGGTCGCCATCGCGCGGTCCGCGGTGAGGCACACGATGGCGAGGCTGGACCCGGGCTGGGAGTAGCGGCCGTAGGCGTCGCGGATGGAGCGCCACACCCCCTCGCGGTCACGAGGAGTGGTCGGCAGGTCGACGCGTGCGACCGGGAGGTCGGAGCCCATCGGCAGGAAGACGATGGACTCTTCGGGCTTGAAGCCGAGCAGGTGCGGGATGACCGCGACCAGCTCATCGGGGTTCTGTATCGAGAGTGTCATGCTGAGCAGGTGTGCATGACAGTTCGCCTGCCGTCAGCGGCGGATTCGACCCGTGGGCAGAAACGGGCCAGATACTTGCGCGCAGATGTGGGCACCGACGCGGTAGAATGAGCAACGTCAGAGTGCTGTTTCGCCAGTGCTGCAAGCAAGGATGCACAGGAACTCGCACTGACGAGCAACAGCGGGTAGGTGGTCCACCCTATCCAGAGGTCGCAGGTTCAAATCCTGCCCCCGCTACGAAGAAAGTCCAGGTCAGCC
>CALMKG010000123.1 GCA_937867175.1 uncultured Propionibacterium sp.
ACGTCCTCACCCTCGAAGACTCCGACGCAGCCTTCCGCAAGGAACAGCTCCGCAAACTCCAAGATGAGGTCATCGAACTCGAAGATGTCCGAACCGGAGTCGCGATCACCGACCTCGGCCTCAACGACTTCCGCATGGACCTGCTCGGCTACATCAAAGAACACGGCGACCTCGACACCGCACCACGCGGGCTGCACGCCGTGATCCCCGCCGACCCCAGCAAAGGGCTGCACCCCGGCGTCATCTTCGCGCTTCGGAACCTCACCGCAGACACGGACCAGCTCGCAGGCAAGGACGGCAACCGAGGCAACCGGCTCCACCCGCACTACCTCATCTACCTAGACGATCAAGGTGAGGTCATCGCGAACCACACCGAGGCCAAACACCTCCTCGACCTGCTCCGCGCGGGGTGCCGTCTCTACGAGGAACCTGTCAGTGACGTGGTCGGCCTCTTCAACGCTGAGACCAGCGAGGGCGCAGAGATGAGCAGGTACTCGGCACTACTCACCGACGCCATCCACTCGATGATCGACGTCACCGAGGAACGAGACATCGACAGCCTCTTCACCGGCGGCAGCACCACCGCGCTCACCCAGACCATCGCCGGCCTCGACGACTTCGAACTGACCGCATTCGTCGCCGTCGTCGCACCCGCGCAAGGCGGTGGACATGGCTGATCTCCTCTACCGCTGACCCGAGGCCGCGAAGTTCGGCAGACGAGTGCCCAAGGAGAAATTCTACGAGCACGGCAACGTCAACACCGCCGTGCGCGAGAAGTTCATCTCCGATGTCCAGCGCATCACCTGGAGCTACAAGCTCGCCGAAGCGACGATCAACCTACCCGGAACTGCCGCGGTGCCCGAGGTGCAGGTCTTCACCATCGACGCGAAGGCCAGCGACGTTGGCGAACCGATCCTGAACGCCATCGACAAGGCCATCCCGTTCCCCATCATCTTCGAGATCACCCGCCAGAGCGCCGGGAGCACCGAGGTACGCATGGTGGCGGCGCACAAGCAGCTCGGAACTGGGGCTCCGAAACTCAGTGGCTACTACTCGACCGGCTGGCAGCCCGCAGACACCACACGACAGCCCCTGCCAACAGCGATCACGCTCCCCGCTCTGTATACGGCGCTCCTGCGGCCGATGACACCGCTCACCGCGCGCCCTGGTGAAGAAATGTCGGAGGTGGCCGACAGACTGGCCGCAGTGCGCAAACTCGAACGAGAGATCGCCACACTGGAGCGCAAGCTCCGCACCGAACCACAGCTCAACCGAAAGGTCGAGCTACGCCGCAAACTCCAGACGCAACAGCACGAACTAGAACGGCAGAGGTAACCCGTGGAGAAACTACGCATGACATCACCCGACCTCACGCAGGCCAACATCGAACGGCTCGCCGAACTGTTCCCGAGCGTCGTCACCGAGAGCACCGATGCTGACGGCGGTCTCGTGCGAGCGGTTGACTTCGACCTACTGCGTCAGGAGTTGAGCGCCCATGTCGTCGAGGGGCCGCAGGAGAGGTACCGACTCGACTGGCCCGGTAAGCACGCCGCGGCGTTCGCCGCCAACGCTCCGATCGCCAAGACACTCCGCCCCATGCGGGAAGAGTCGGTGGACTTCGACACGACGAAGAACCTTTTCATCGAAGGCGACAACCTCGACGCACTCAAGCTGCTCCAAGAGTCCTACCTCGGCAAGGTCAAACTCATCTACATCGACCCGCCCTACAACACCGGCAACGACTTTATCTACAACGACGACTTCGCCGAAACTGCCGACGAGTATCTGACGCGCTCCGGCCAGAAGGATGACTCAGGCGCTCGGCTGACCGCCAACTCCGAATCGAACGGACGCTTCCACTCCGACTGGCTCAGCATGATGTATGCACGTTTGAAGCTGGCGCGCACCCTGCTGACCGAGGACGGGGTGATCTTCATTTCGATTGATGATCATGAGGTCGACAATCTGCGGAAGGTTTGCGGGGAGGTATTCGGTGAGCGAAACTTCATTGCGCAGCTTGTCTAGAGGGCTCGAAAGTTCACCGACATGAGGGCCACGACGAACGTGTCAACGGATCACGAGTACGTGCTCGCCTATGCCCGTACCTCAGAAGGCTGCCTCCGCGGCGTGGAACGAGACGAATCGAAGTTCGGGAACCCGGACGATGATCCGCGTGGACCGTGGATGAGCCGGAGCATTCTCGGTCTCGCCACGCGTGAGCAACGACCGAACCTTCACTACGATCTCATCGATCCCACGACGGGAACGGTGTATCCGCCGAATCCCAGCACAGGTTGGCGCTACTCGTCGGATCGGATGGCGGAGATGGTGTCTGAAGGACGCATCCTCTTTCCGTCGCGCGAAGGTGGAAGGCCAAGGGAAAAGAAGTTCCGCGCGGAGATGCAGACGGACTTAATTGCCTTCAGGTCGGTGATCGAGGATGTCTACACCGCGGACGGGACGCAGGAAAGCCGCGAGCTACTCGGCAGCGGAGTCTTTGCGTTCCCAAAGCCGACTCGGCTCATCAAGGAGCTGGTCCGGCAGGGTACTGAGTCAGATTCAA
>CALMKG010000124.1 GCA_937867175.1 uncultured Propionibacterium sp.
TTGGCGAAGCGTTCGGCGAACTCACCGCCGTTGATGCCCTTGAACTCCGCACCCAGGAAGGCGTCCACGATCGCCTTCGCCATTTCGGGGCCGACCACGAAGGCACCGAAGGCGATGATCTGGGAGCCGTTGTTCTCGCGGGTGTGCCGGGCGGTGAACGGTTCGGAGCAGACCGCGGCGCGGATGCCGCGCACCTTGTTCGCCGAGATCGAGATGCCGATGCCGGTGCCACAGATCAGCACGCCGCGTTCGACCTGCCCGTCGCGGATGGCGTGGGCCACCTTGCGCGCGTAGGTCGCGGAGTACTCGGGTTGTTCGTCTTCACCCGGGCCGTAGTCGACGACCTCGTGGCCGGATTCCAACAGGTGCTCCACGACGATGCCTTTGAGGCCGAAGCCCGATCCGTCGCTGCCAATTCCGATCTTCATGGCACCAGTCAACCAGATGACTCCCGGTCTGTTCTTAGGGTGCGAGCCGCTCCCTCGTCCACAGCCCAGCCACCAGGCGATAGCGGATCCGGTCGTGCAGCCGCGACTTGCGTCCCTGCCAGAACTCCCAGGTGTCGGGCACCAGCCGGTAGCCACCCCAGTGCTGCGGACGCGGCGGGTGCAGCCCGAACCGGGTCGTCACCTCGGCGACGTTCTTCACCAGGACGCCCCGATTGGCGATCACCTGGGACTGCGGCGACGCCCATGCCCCGATCCGGGAATCGAGCGGCCGCACCGCGAAGTAGGCGTCCGAGTCGGCCGGGGCGACCTTTTCGACACGCCCTTCGATGCGCACTACCCGCTCCAACTCGACCCAGTGGAACTGCAACGCCGCGTAGGGGTTGTCCGCGAGTTCGTGCGCCTTGCGGGATTCGTAGTTGGTGTACCAGACGATGCCCCGCTCGTCGACGTCCTTGATCAGCACCACCCGGGTGGACGGCCGACCGTCAGCACCGACGGTCGCCAGCGTCATCGCGTTCGGCTCCGGGACCTTCGCGTGCTCGGCCTCGGTGAACCACTTCTTGAACTGCGCCAGCGGCGCTGCCGAGGTGTCGGATTCGTCAAGTTCGCTGCGCTCGTAGCTCTTGCGAAGTGCATGGAGGCGTCCCATGGCCATCAACCCTAGGCCCCGGGGACGCCGCGCGGATCAAGGGGTGGTCACTGCGGGCGTGGCACCACGATGTTGTGGCACTCGCGACCTTTCAGCACGTCGATGACGTTCTGCATCGTTCGGCGCTTGAGCTGGTAGTACGACTCCTCGGAGTAGAAGCCGGTGTGCGGGGCGAGAACCACGCGATCCAGCCGGGTGATCGGGGCGTCGACCGGCACGGGTTCGGTCTCCATGACGTCCAGGCCGGCACCCCGCAGCTTGCCCGACTCCAGTGCGCGCACCAAGGCGTCGGTGTCGACGACGCCGCCGCGGGCGGTATTCACCAGGATGGCGCCCGGCTTCATCTTGGCGAAGGCGTCGTCGTCGAAGATGTGCCGGGTCGACGTCGTCAGGGGCACATGGACGCTGATGATGTCGCTGGTCGCCAACAACTCATCGTGGCTGGCCACCTTGAAGCCGTCGACCTCGGTCGTGCCCTCGGGGAAGATGATGTCGGTGACCTGGGTCCGGAAACCCAGGCCGCGCGCCTTCTCGGCGCAGGCCCGTCCGATGCGCCCGAAGCCGAGGACGCCGAAGGTCTGGTCGACGAACTGATGGATGGGTGCGGCGGCAGCGAGATCCAACTTCGACGCGCGGGCCTGCCGGTCCAGGACGGGCAGATTGCGGGCCACCGAGACGGCCAGCGCGATCGCCTGGTCGGCCACCGACTGGGTGCCATAGTCCGGCACATTGACCACGACGATGCCACGCGCTTCGGCCGCGTCCAGGTCGATGGTGTCGACCCCCACGCCATAGCGTCCGACGACCTTCAATTCGGGAAGCAGGAAGTCCATCACGTCGGCGGTGATCTCGGCGTACTGGACGACCAGCCCTTCGCTGCCCTTGACCCGGGGATCAAGGCCGGCGTCCTTGCCGCCGCCAAGGAAGTGGAAATCGACGCCTTCAGCCTCTGCGACGCCCTGCTCCACAGCCCAGGAGTCGTGGTCGAGGTCGGTGATGGTCACGCGCATTGTGGTCCCTTTCGGTGAGGACGGTCTTGGCCTGATCGGGGACGCTGGATCGTCCGGTCGTCCTCGCCATGCTCCCACATCCGGCCGCAACCCATTGAGGGGTTGCCGTACGGTCGGAACCTCCGATCCTGCCCGGTCTTGCTTCGCGCTACACTCACCCAGTGATGTCGCATCCACAGGTCGACGATCGTCCGCACGAGGAGTGCGGCGTTTTCGGGGTCTATGCGCCCGGCGAGGTCGTCTCCAAACTCACCTACTTCGGGTTGTTCGCACTGCAACACCGCGGCCAGGAGTCGGCCGGCATCGCGGTCAGCGACGGCAAGCGCATCATGGTCTTCAAGGACATGGGCCTGGTCAGTCAGGTTTTCAACGAGGGCACCCTCAACTCCCTGACCGGCCATCTCGCGATCGGACACACCCGCTATTCCACCGCGGGGGGGTCTGTCTGGCAGAACGCCCAACCCACTTTCGCCCAGGTCGCCGGGCAGGGGCTGGCGTTGGCTCACAACGGTAACCTCACCAACACCGACAAGCTGGAGGAACTGCTGCGGTCGGCCATCGCAGAGGACGCGGACGACAAGGTGCCGCACAAGGAGACGATGGACTCCTCCAACGACACTGCGTTGATCACGTCCCTGATGGCGGCGCACCCGAGCGACAGCATTGAGCAGATCGCCCTTGACGTCCTGCCGCAGTTGATGGGCGCGTTCTGTCTGGTCTTCATGACCGAGAACGCGCTGTATGCGGCGCGCGACCCGCACGGGGTGCGTCCGTTGGTGCTCGGACGCCTGGAGCGGGGCTGGGTGGTGGCCTCCGAGACCGCCGCACTCGACATCATCGGCGCCACCTTTGTGCGCGAGGTCGAGCCGGGGGAGTTCGTGGCCATCGATGCCGCCGGATTGCGCAGCCACCACTTCGCGACTCCCCGGCCGAAGGGCTGCGTCTTCGAGTACGTCTACCTGGCTCGTCCCGACACCCGCATCGCGGGCCGACCGGTGCAGCCGACCCGCGTCCAGATCGGACGCCAGCTCGCCGTCGAGCACCCCGCGAACGCCGACATCGTCATCCCCGTACCAGACTCCGGCACCCCTGCCGCGCTCGGCTACGCCCGGGAGTCCGGCATCGACTTCGCGATCGGACTGGTGAAGAACGCCTACGTCGGTCGCACTTTCATCCAGCCCACCCAGACCATCCGCCAACTCGGCATCCGGCTCAAGCTGAACCCGCTGCGTGAGGTCATCGCCGGTAAACGGCTGGTGGTGGTGGACGATTCGATCGTGCGCGGCAACACCCAGCGCGCGCTCATCCGGATGCTGCGGGCTGCCGGGGCCGCCGAGGTGCACGTCCGCATCAGCAGCCCGCCCGTGCAGTGGCCCTGCTTCTACGGCATCGACTTCGCCACCCGCGCCGAGTTGATCGCTCCCGGCCTGAGCGTCGACGAGATCGCGCAGGCCATTGAGGCCGATTCGCTCGGTTTCGTGAGCCTGGCGGGCATGCATGCCGCCGTCGGTCTGGACGCCGACCTGCTCTGCTCGGCCTGCTTCGACGGCAACTACCCGATCCACATCCCGGGTTCTGCTGCCGCAACGTTGGGAATCGACCAGGAGGACGCATGAGCCAATCCGCCTACGCCCGCGCCGGTGTCGACATCGAGGCCGGTGACCGCGCCGTCGAACTGATGAAGGCCCACGTCAAGGCGGCAACGCGGGCCGAGGTGATGGGTGGCCTCGGTGGTTTCGCCGGGCTGTTCGATGCGTCGGCGCTGAAGGGATTCCGGCACCCGGTGCTGGCCACCAGCACTGATGGGGTGGGCACCAAGGTCGACATTGCCCGGGCCATGGGTGTCTACCACACCGTGGGCTGGGACCTGGTCGGCATGCTGGTGGACGACCTGGTGGTCTGTGGTGCTGAACCGCTCTTCCTGACCGACTACATCGCGTGCGGACGAGTCGTCCCTGAGCGGATCGCCGACATCGTCCGCGGGATCGCCGAGGCGTGTGCGGCCGCCAACACCGCCTTGATCGGCGGCGAGACCGCAGAGCACCCCGGCCTGATGGGCCCCGACGACTTCGACATGGCCGGCGCCACCGTCGGTGTGGTTGAAGCCGACGAGATCCTCGGTCCCGACAAGGTCCGTCCGGGCGACGCTGTGGTGGCCATGGCGTCCTCAGGGCTGCACAGCAACGGCTATTCGCTGGTGCGGCGTGTCCTGCTCGCCGACGCCGGCCTGCGCCTCGACTCGCACGTCGACGAACTGGGACGCACCCTCGGCGAGGAACTGCTGGAACCGACGCGGGTCTACGCCTGCGATGCGCTGGCCCTGATCGGGGGCGTCGAGGTGCACGCGATGAGCCACATCACCGGCGGCGGGCTGGCCAACAACCTTGCCCGCGTGCTGCCCGAGACCGTGACTGCCCGCCTTGAGCGAGGCAGCTGGCGTCCGCCGGCGGTCTTCGACCTGGTGCAGCGCCTCGGACAGGTCTCGCAGCCCGACTTGGAAGCCACGCTGAACATGGGCGTCGGCATGGTCGGGTTGGTCCCGGCCGAGGCAGCGGACGCCGCGGTTCGGCTGCTGACCGAACGGGGAGTCCCCGCTTGGGTGTGCGGTGAGCTCGTTGCCGCCGGCCCGGAACAGCGCCGGGTCGTCCTGTCGGGCAGCCACAAATCCTGAGCGAGACTTTGCTGCGGCCCTCGGGCCTGCTACGGTCGTCCCCATGTTCGTCACTCGCACCCGCCAGCTGACTTCGGCTGTGTCGCGCGTGCGAATGTGTTGTCGCTGCCTCTGATCGGCCGCATGACATCGGCCTGATCGCCACACGGTTTTTCTGTGGCGTTCGGTCAACCCCTTCGGTCGGGCCGCTACGACGGCCCTGTTTGCGTGCACCCAAGACGTGATCCCATGCCGGCCGCCCGGCTCGGGGATTCGCGCACATCCAAGAACCTGACCCAGCAATCAACTGACCCAGCAATCAAAGCGAAAGGAACCCGAAATGACATACTTTCAGGACGCGACCCAGCTGATCGGACGCACCCCACTGGTGAAGATCAACCGTCTCTATGGCGACTCGCAGGCAACTGTGCTTGCCAAGCTCGAATACTACAATCCCGCCAACTCGGTCAAGGACCGCATCGGGGTGGCCATCGTGGACGCGGCAGAGGCTTCCGGTGCGTTGCAGCCCGGCGGCACGATCGTCGAGGGCACCTCCGGCAACACCGGGATCGCGCTGGCCTGGGTCGGCGCGGCCCGTGGCTACAAGGTGGTCATCACCCTGCCGGAGACGTTCTCCAAGGAGCGCCGCGCAGTGCTGCGGGCCCTGGGCGCCGAGCTCATCCTGACTCCCGCGGCGGACGGCGTCCCGGGTGCCAACGCCAAGGCGGCCGAGATCGTCGCCAGCACTCCGGGCGCCATCTTGGCAAGCCAGTTCACCAACCCCGCCAACGTCGAGGTCCACCGCGCCACGACCGCTGAGGAGATCTGGCACGACACCGAAGGCCAAGTCGACATCGTGGTCTCGGGTGTCGGCACCGGCGGCACCATCACCGGGGTCGGCCAGGTGCTGAAGGAACGCAAGCCCGAGGTGCGGTTGTACGCGGTGGAGGCCGCCGAATCGGCCGTGCTGTCTGGCGGGCCCAAGGGTCCGCACAAGATCCAGGGCCTCAGCGCCGGCTTCGTCCCGCAGATCCTCGACCGCTCGGTGATCACCGGGATCCTCAAGGTCACTTCGGACGATGCGCTGGCTTGGGCTCGGCGTGCGGCCAAGGAGGAGGGCCTGCTGGTGGGTATTTCATCGGGTGCCGCCCTGCGCGCCGCTGCCGATCTGGCTGCCGATCCGGCCAACGCCGGCAAGACCATCGTGGTGGTCGTCCCGGACTGGGGCGAGCGCTACCTGTCGACGCCGCTGTACGCCGACCTGCTCGACTGATTCCCAGCACGCCGAGGCAGGCGCCTTCCGGACCACCGGTTCGGGGGGCGCCTTTGCTGTCCGGTTGGATCGACGGCGGCAGGGCGGCGTCCGACCAGTGATGTAAGTGCCCGCCTGTTGTGAGGCTTTGGCACCACCGCGCGGCATTGGGTAGCCTTGGTGCCACGACAGTTATTCAAATGCCGCGGTTACGCCGCGAGGGACAAAGCGAGGGGGTCGACCCGATATGGGGCGCGGCCGTGCAAAGGCGAAGCAGACAAAGGTGGCCCGCGATCTGAAGTATCGCTCGGTGGGCTTTGACTCCGCCTCACTGGAGCGAGAGCTTCGAGGGGAATCTGGCCAGGTAGAGGGTCTCTACGACGAAATCCCCGACCAGTATGCGGACCTGATGACTCAATACGACGACGACGATCTGGTCGCATATGAAGAAGATGACGAGGATCGACGATAATCCCAACCCTCGTGGGAGTCGGTGATGTGGTTCGATGACCGTCTGCTGCCTGGGTATCAGGCACGCTCGTGGCCGGTCGAGGACGCGGAGCTGGCCGACGGCGAACCGGACGAGCAGCTGACCGCAACGCTGGTGCGACGCAACGCGCCACAGCACCAGCGGGCGGTGTTGTACGTCCACGGTTGGAGCGACTACTTCTTCCAGACGCACCTCGCGGACTTCTGGAACGAGCAGGGTTTCGATTTCTACGCGCTCGATCTGCGACGTTACGGACGCAACCTGCGCCCCGGGCTGTTCGCGGGCTACATCACCGACCTGGACCACTACGGATCGGAACTCGACGAGGCGTATCGCCTGATCGGTGACGACGGGCACGACCTGATCACTGTGATGGGGCACTCGACTGGCGGACTGGTGGTCAGCCTTTGGGTGTCCCAGACGACCAAGCTGGTCAACGGTGTGGTGCTGAACTCGCCGTGGCTGGACACGGGGGGTCCGGAGGTGGTGCGGCGTGCCCTGGCGCCCTTGGTGGTCGGGGTGGCGAACCGCAAACCTGCCACCGCGCTACAGGTCAACGACTCCGGTCTGTACTTCCGCAGCGTCTCCGCGGGGCTGGACGGTGAGTGGCCGGTCGACCCGGACTACAAGTCGAACCGGGCCTTCGTGGTCCGCTTCGGGTGGGCACGGGCGATCCTCGTCGGGCAGGCCAAGGTGGCGTCCGGCTTGGAGATCGGGACGCCGGTCTTGTCGATGATGAGCGCCAGAAGTGATCTGGCGATCACCGAGTGGGACGAGACGGTCAAGACCGTCGACATGGTGCTGGACGTCGACCACCTGGCGGCGACATCATGGCGGCTGGGTGATTTGGTGACCGTAGCCCGCATCCCGGATGGCATGCACGACCTGATCCTGTCGCCGCGTCCAGTGCGTGACCACGTCTTCGCAGAGATCTCGCGCTGGTTGAAGGTCTACGTGCGCTAGCTCTAAGAGCTTGGCCGCGCGGCCGGAGGCTACGCCGAGCGGCACCGTCAGCCGCGGGTGGTTTTCGGGGGACGACAGCTGGGGAGCGTGCCGAGTGGAGGACGGGTGGCCAGGGGCGGGGTCGAACCGCCGACCTTTCACTTTTCAGGCGAACGCTGCTACCAACTGAGCTACCTGGCCGTGGCGACCCCGACGGGACTCGAACCCGCGACCTCCGCCGTGACAGGGCGGCGCGCTAACCAACTGCGCTACGGGGCCAGGTGCGTCACCCCTGCCGGGGCAACTCGGAAAGCATAGCGTGAACCGGC
>CALMKG010000125.1 GCA_937867175.1 uncultured Propionibacterium sp.
CGGCCGAGTTGACGGTGGTGATGGAACCGACCCGGAACGCGTGGATCCCGGTCGCTGCCTGGTTCAGGCGGCGGGGTGCCCGCGTCGTGCTCGTGCCCACGACCCAGTCGGCGGACCTGCGCACCTACTACTCCAAACACACCAAGAACGACCGGCTCGACTCGGCGATCCTGGCCCGACTGCCCCTGCTGCACCCCGAAGGCCTCCGCGAGCACGTCGGTGACGGGCCGGCTGATCCGCTACGCCGGATCGTGAAGCAACGCTCCTCGATCGCGAAACGCCGCTCGGCGATCTTCCACCGCTTGGATGCCCAACTCGAGTTGTTGGGCCCCGCCTGGTACGACGTCCTCGGCACCGACTACGGCAAGGCCGCCCTGCAGTTCCTGGCCCACTACGCCGACCCGAACGCCGTCATCCGCCTGGGCAGGACGAAACGGGGGTGGCGACCCACGTTCGCCAACCCCAGTCCTTGTTCGTTTACGTGGCAGTCACCAGACGTTGTACGTCACGGACCAGCACCCAGACCTGACCAAGCCCGAGCGACTCTTCGTCGTGCAGCTGCTGAACCAGCGACTTGAAGCCGCCAAGCCGTTCGGAGTGGGCTGCCGACCAGTTCCCGACCTGGGCGTCGACGTGCCCGCCCTCTGCCTGCAGGACTTTAGCGGTCAGCGCACCGGTCAGTCGGTAGAGGTCCTGACGTAGCGACGACTTGGCGGCCGAATCCCAGCGTCCGTCACGAGGTGCCTCGGCCAACAGCGCCTGGACCTCCTCTAGGTGCAACTCCTCAGCAAGCCGGAAGTACATCTCGGCGACCTGCTCGGCGGCGAGTTCCTCGCCGCGCGCCAGGTCGACGATCCCGATCGTGTCGGTGCTGTAGAGCAGTCCGGCTGCCCGTCGGGCGAGCTCGCGAGGAACTCCGTCGGTGACCAGTGCGTCAGCTCTTGCTGCGTACCGCGACAGTCCCTCCGGGGCGAGCACTCGATCGAGCGCGCCCAGGACGTCCTCCACCGGCTCGACGTACCTGGTGATCTCGGTCTGGACGTCGGCCAGCGGTTGCACCCGGCCGAGCAGGTTCCGCACTCCGCGATCGGTCAGGCGACGGAAGGACAGGTACAGGTCGGACTGCACGCCGGTCTTCACGGTGCCATCCAACGCCTCAACCTCGGCCAGGTAGGAACGCATCCCGAGCAGCTCGCTCCACACGGTAAAGGCACGCACAATGTCCACGGTTGCAGCCCCGGTCTCCTCCATCGCCCGGTTGACGAACGTGATGCCGCCGCGGTTGACGACCCGGTTGGCCAGCTGCGTGGCGATGATCTGCCGGCGCAGCGGATGACGCTTGATCGCGTCCGCCATGCTCGCCAAGGCGGCCGGGAAGTAGTCGACCAACACACCCTCGAACCAGGGGTCGTCCGGCAGTTCGCTGGCAAGGATGTCCTCGGTCAGGGCAATCTTGGCGTAGGCGACCAGCACCGCGAACTCGGGTGAGGTCAGACCACGTCCGTCCCGTTCCCGGCGACGCAGACCCTCAGCATCGGGCAGTCCCTCCAGTTCCCGATCGAGGCAACCGCGTGCCTCCAGCGCCTGCATCAGGCGTTCCTGGGAAGGAAGCATCGCCTCGCTGAGGTAGCGGGCATTACCCAACAGCACGTTCTGCTCGTAGTTGATGCGCAACACCCGATCGGCGACCTCGTCGGTCATCGAGCGCAACAGTTCGTTGCGCTGCTGCATCGTCATCTCGCCGCGCTCGACCACCTGGTTGAGCAGGATCTTTATGTTCACCTCGTAGTCGGACGACGCCACCCCACCTGAGTTGTCGATCGCGTCAGTGTTGATCCGGACGCCGTGTTGGGCGACCTCAATGCGGCCGAGCTGGCTGAGGCCGAGGTTGCCACCCTCGCCCACCACGGTGCACCGTAGCTGCGCGCCGTCAACACGCACGGCGTCGTTGGCCGGGTCGCCAACCTCGCCATTCGACTCGCTGGACGCCTTCACGTAAGTCCCGATGCCGCCGTTCCACAACAGGTCGACGGGCGCCTGCAGGATCGCCCGGATGAGCTCGGTCGGGCTGACGGCCTCGGCTTCGCCGAGGGCTGGCAGCAACTCGCGCATCTGCGGTGAAACCTGGATCGACTTGGCTGACCGGGGGAAGACGCCGCCGCCGGCGCTGACCAGCTCGCTCGAGTAGTCCACCCAGGACGAGGTCGGCAACCCGAACAGCCGTTCGCGCTCGAGGTAGGCGGTCTCCGGGTCTGGGTTCGGGTCGATGAAGACGTGCCGATGGTCGAAGGCAGCCACCAGCTTGATCACCCGGCTGCACAGCATGCCGTTGCCGAAGACGTCGCCGCTCATGTCACCAATACCGACAGCAGTTATCTCGTCGCGTCCCGGATCGATATCGATCTCGCTGAAGTGCCTGATCACCGAGCGCCAAGCGCCGCGGGCGGTGATGCCCATCTGTTTGTGGTCATAGCCGGTCGACCCGCCGGACGCGAACGCGTCGTCCAGCCAGAAGCCACGTTCGTGTGCGATCCGGTTCGCCACGTCGGAGAACGCGGCTGTCCCCTTGTCCGCGGCAACCACCAGGTAGGTGTCGTCCTCGTCGTACCGCACCACCCGATCCGGGTGCACGACCTGGTGGCCGACCAGGTTGTCGGTCACGTCGAGCATCGCCGCGACGAACTCCTGATAGGCCCGGCGTCCTGCCGCCGCCCAGCCGGCACGATCCACCTGCGGGTCGGGCAGCTGCTTGGGGAAGAAGCAGCCCTTGGCCCCGGTCGGCACGATCACAGCGTTCTTCACGATCTGCGCCTTGACCAGGCCCAGCACCTCCGTGCGGAAGTCCTCCCTCCGGTTCGACCAACGAAGGCCACCGCGGGCGATCTTGCCGAACCGCAGGTGGACACCCTCGACGCTGGGTCCATAGGCCCAGATCTCGAACTCCGGACGCGGAACCGGCAGGTGCGCGACCTCGCGCGGGTCGAGCTTGTATGCGATCACCGCCGGGGGCTCGGTGCCACGGCCCTGCTGGTAGAAGCTGGTCCGCAGACCGGCCTCGATCACGTCCAGAAAGCAACGGATGATCCGGTCGTGGTCAAGACTCGGGACGTCTGCCAACCCGGCCATTACCGCTGCGGTTGCCTTTGCCGCCGACGTCAAACGCGTCTCGTCGGGCAGCCCCGGCACGAACCGCGCCTCGAAGAGTTCGACCAGGTTGGCCGCGATGGCAGGCTGCTGGACGAGCGCCGACTGGATGTGTTGCCGCGAGTACGGCGTGGTCTGTTTCAGGTAGGCGGCGACCATCCGAAGGATCACGACTTGCGGCCAGGTCAGCCCCGCCGCGCCGATGAGTTCGTTGAAGCCGTCGGCTTCGCAGCGGCCTTCCCAGATGGCGATGAATGCGGGGAGCACCCCGGACGGCTCGCCCGGCTCGCCCCAGAACCCGGCGTCCTGCGCCGAGAGGCCGAAGTCGAGCAGATATCGGACGAGGTCGTTCGACGGTGCGACACGATGCACGCGCTCGTCCACCACCTTCACCCCGAAGTCGAGCAGGATCGGCAACACTTCGGTTAGCCCGATCGGCCGGTCGGTGTAGAGCCGCAACCGCCGGTCGGACGCCGCGGCGCCCTGCTCCTGGTAGAGGTGTGCCTCCACCTTGCCCGGGGAAAGGTGCTCGAGTTGACGGATGTCGGCAGCCGCCAGCCTCGGCGTGTGGGATGCCCGATAGGCCTCGTCCAGACCGGTACCCCAGCGTTCGATCAGCTGGGCGGCGTCCTGCTCACCGAATTCGGCAACCATCGCTTCCGACCAGTCCTCGTCCCAGCTACGGGCCGCCGTCCGCAGCCAGCTCTCCAGGTCGTCGAGGTCGACTGCGGGCAGCCGCTGCCCCGATGCAGCGCGGACGACGAACTGGGCGATCGCCAGGGGTGTTTCGCCCAGCCGGACGGTATGGTCGACCTCGACGTCCCCGTAGGCTGCAACGAGGATGGTTTCGATCCGCTGCCGAAGCTGCGAGTCGTAGCGGTCCCGGGGCACGTAGACGACGTGCGATATCGACCGTCCGGACGTGTCCGGACGCCCGAACAGCAGCAGCTGCCCGTGTTGTAGCGATGCGACCACCGTCGTCGCCACCCGGGTCAAGAACTCGGCGTCGGCCTGTAGGAGTTCGTCTCGCGGATAGGTGGCCAGCACGCTGAGCAGGTCCTTGGCCGCATGGCTGTCGGGCGCGTAACCGCTGCGCTGCTGGATATCTGCGACCTTGTCGGTGAGGAACGGGATCGACTCGATGGACGCGTTGTAGGCCTTCGATGTGTAGAGACCCACGATGCGGTGGTTTGCGACGGTATCCGACTCGTCGTCGCGGGCGCTGACCGTGATCTCGTCGAGCGGTGCGTCGCGATGGACGGTGGATCGATGGCTTGACTTCGACAGAATCAGCAGCCGCTCATCTGGCGCCATGTCGAACCGGGCCCGTGCCCGTGGAGTTGCCAGCAAACCCAGACCACTGCGCGGGCCAGCGACCACCTCGGAGTTCGACCCGCCCGAGTCGGGGCGGTAACCCAGGAACAGGAAGTTGTCCTGCGTCAGCCACTCCAGCAATTCTCGGGCGTGACGCTTCTCATCAGCCGAGCCGGCGACGTCGGCCGCCTCGATCTCCTCGGCAAGCTCGAGCACGCGCTGCACCATGGCTGGGCCGTCGTTGACAGCGGCGGCCACGTCAGACAACACCGACTCCAGGCGAGCGCTGATCTGACCGAGCACCGCCGAGCCGGCCGCGGGCGGCAATTCGACATGCACCCACGATTCCGCGATCAGGCCGTCCGACAGCGCCAGCAATTCGCCATCTTGATTCCTGGCCACGTCGAGCTGCGGGTGGGCAAGCAGCCGGATCGTCCGCCCCTGTCGATCGAGCTCGGCAATGATCGAGTCGACGATGTACGGGGAGTCGTCGACGACCACCTGCACGATGGTTGACCCGGTCCCCCAGCCATGGCTGCTCACTTCGGGCTTGAACGCCCGGACCAGGATGTCGCCGGGGCGCCGTCGTCCGGCGAGTTCGAGGTGGCTGGTGATGATACCCAAGAGGTCTTCGGGGTGCCGCTGCAGCAATTCCGGGGTCAGGACGTGCCGGTAGTAGTGTTCGGCGAACCGCGCATCAACGCGCGGGTCGAGGTCAGACCTGTTGACCAGATCCGCCAGCAGGACGCGGCGCCGATCTTCGATGGTCGTGGTCACTTGAGTTGCTCCTTGTCTGGTGCTTGTCGCCGGGGCGTGGCTGGAATTGGGTGCAGGGCCGGATTCAGGCGCGCGCCATCGGCCCGCATGGCCGAAATGCTCGAGATGCGCGCTGGTGATGGGAGTGGAGACGGGCAGCCGCGGGGTGTCCGGCTGCCCGTCCGGGGTGCTACTTCACGGCAGCTTCGGACTTGCGAATCTCTTCCCAATAGGTGGCGTTCTTGATGCCCAGGGCAACCGGGTCGAAGACGGGATCAAGTCCTGCGTTGCGCTGGCGGCGGTAGTCCTGAATTACCTTGCGTACCACCGGGGTGAGGATGACCAGACCGATCATGTTCACCCAGGTCATCAGGCCCACACCGATGTCGCCGATCGCCCAGACCAAGGTGGATTCCGCCACGCCACCGTAGAGGCTCATGACCGCGATAGTTCCGACCACGACCCACCTCAGGAACTTCTTCTCACCGAACAGCCGGTGCGCGTTGATCTCGCCGGCGAAGACGTAGTAGAGCAGCGTGGTGAAGGCAAAGAAGAAGACGATGATCGCCACGAACGAACTGCCGAAGCCGGGCACCAGCGAATCAACCGCGGCTTGTGGGTACGCCGCCCCGGGCTGCACACCCGGCAAGTACTCGACGACGGTCTGGCCATCGGCGCCGATCACGTTGTAGGAGTTGGTCACCAGGATCATGAAGGCCGTGGTGGAGCACAGGATCCAGGTGTCGATGAACACGCCGAGCGACTGGATCAGGCCCTGCTTGGCCGGGTGCGAGGTGTTCGCGGCGGCGGCTGCGTGGGCAGCGGTGCCCTGACCGGCCTCATTGGAATAGACACCACGCTTGACGCCCCACGAGATCGCGGCGCCGATCATGCCGCCGAAGACCGCGTCCTGACCGAACGCCGACGAGAACATCAAGCCGAACATGTGCGGGATCTCCCCGATGTTGGCGATCAGCAACACCAGGGCGGCCAGCACGTAGGCGCCAGCCATGAAGGGCACGGCGGCCTGGGAGAAGTTGGCGAAACGACGGACGCCGCCGGCCGAGATGAGGATCATCAGTGCGACCACGACCACGGCGACCACCCACAAGGGAATGTTCCAGGCGTGGAAGGCGGTCTGGGTGATGGCGTTGACCTGGATGCCCGGGACGAAGACGGTGTAGGCGAGGAAGATGCACACCGCGTAGATCAGGCCCAGGAATTCCTTGCCGGTGCCCTTCGAAAGGTAGAAGCCGGGACCGCCGCGGAACTCATTGCCCTTGCGCTCCTTATAGACCTGGGCCAGGGCACCCTCCGCGAAAGCGGTCGCCATGCCCAAGGCGGCGGCGATCCACATCCAGACGACCGCGCCCGGGCCGCCCATAGCGATGGCGGTTGCGACGCCGGCGATGTTGCCGGTGCCCAGCCGGGCTGACAGCGAGATGAGCAACGCCTGCAGCGGCTTGATGCCGGTACCGGTGTCTGTGGTGGCGGACTCGCGCAGTTCGCGAACCATGGCACCGAAGTTGCGGACCTGGAGTCCGCCGAATGCGATCGTGAAGAAGGCCCCGACCGCGACGATGCCGTAGATGAACCATTGGTTCCAAATCACGCCGTTGATGGCGTCAACGATTTCTTGCATTGTTGGTTTTCCTGTTCAGATGGTCGAGATGAAACGGGCGATTCGGTCGAAGCCGAGTTGGATGGTGTCGACGCTGGTGGCGAACGACAGGCGAACGTGGCCCGCGCCCAGTTCGCCGAAGGCAGTCCCCGGCACCAGGCAGACACGCTCCTGATCGAGGAGTCGGTGGGCGAAGTCCTCGGCAGCCAACCCGGTGCCGCGGATGTCGATAAAGGCGTAGAACGCGCCCTCAGGCTTGGCCAGGTGTAATCCTTCAGTGGCGTCCACCGCTGCCACCACCGCGTCCCGGCGCTCCTGGAAGGTGGACGTCAGCTGGCTGGTGAACTCTGCCCCGTCGCGCAGCGCGGCAACTCCGGCGAGCTGGACGAACGGAGCAACACAAGAGGTGAGTCCTTCTTTCAGGGGCCCCATCTTGGCGACCAGCTCTGGGTCGGCGATCAGCCACCCACAGCGCCAGCCGGTCATCGCGAACGACTTGGAGAACGAGTTCACCACGATGTGGCGCATCCGAGGCTCATCAAGTTGGCCGACAGAGGTATGCACGTTGCCCTCGAAGACAATGTCCTCATAGACCTCGTCGGAGATGATCACCACACCCCGTTCGTTGGCACCCTGGACGATCTTGCGCAATTCGTCGGAATCGATCATCCGGCCCAACGGGTTGGACGGGCTGTTCAGGATGATAGCCCCGGTATTCTCGGTGATTCGGTCCAACACGTCGACGGCCTGTAGCTTGAAGCCGGCTTCCGCCCTGATCGGCAACGGCACGACGTTGGCGCCGACGAAGCGGATCTGGCCGAGGTAGTTGGGGTAACCGGGTTCGGGAACCAGGACGTCCTGCCCCGGGTTGACGACCGACTCGATCGCGAGCAACAGCGCCTCCATCCCCCCAACGGCAACCGCCACGTTCTCGGCCTCGACCGGTCGGTTCCAGCGAGCCGAGTAGCGCTCGGCGATCGCTTCTCGCAGCACCGGCATGCCAAGGTTCGAGACGTAGCGGGTCTGGTTGTCGTCCAGCGCCTGCTTGGCGGCCTGCTTGATGAAGTCCGGGGTGTCGAAATCGGGTTCACCAAAAGTGAACGCGACCACGTTGTCGTAGCGCTGGGCGCGCTCGAACATCTTCCTGATACCGGAAGCCGGAAAGCCCCGGACGAGCGCAGACATTGTCATGGTCTGGGTCATCGCACTCTTCCTCGAGTCGTAAGTGGGTCTTGTCGGTCCCGGATGTTGTCCATCGACCTGCGAGAAGGATCCTTCGGTCAAATTCAAACGTCAAGCTTCTCTTTGATCGGCCTAACGTTTGCAACAGAGATGTGCTAGCTTCTGCTCAACCGAAAGGTCCAGTGTGAGGAAACGATGACTTCTCCAGAACGCGACGAACCCACCAACAAGGCCGTGGCCCCGCTGGGCGGCACGGCCTCTGCGGTCGAACCGATCCCCGATCGGGTCCCGACCGACTCGGTCGACCTGCAGTTGCTCCGGTTGCTCGCCCAGGACTCCCGGACATCGCAACGAGCCCTGGCCCGCATGGTCGGCATGTCGGCGCCCGCGGTTGGTGAGCGCATTGCCAGGCTGGAACGGCTGGGCGTCATCCAGCGCTACTCGATCTCGGTGGACTGGGCGCGACTCGGCTACGCCATGGAAGTGTTCCTGAACATCCTCGCGGTCAGCGGCGCCAACATCGGCGAACTGATCACCGAACTCAAGAGCCTTCCCGAGGTCGAGTTCGTCAACAGCGTGTCGGGGGCGTTCGACCTGCAAGCCCGGGTGCGGGTGCGAGATCACCAGCACCTGACCAGGCTGCTGATCAACCGCATCTGGCAAATCCCGACCATCCAGCGCACCGAAACCCAACTGAGTTTCGCCACCGTCTCGCAGCGCGACTTCACGCAGAACTTGCTCGGCTACATCCGTGATCACAACGAGAGGAGCAGCAAGCAGACCGCCGAACGCCGCGCAACCCAACAGCCACACTGACCCTCCCCCGCACACCAGTGGCGAGTCCCGGACTAGCTCGACCCAGATCCCGGGCGGCTGTCTGACTAGCCGCTGCGCCGGTTGTCTGCGCTACCACTTCGACCGTGTCGACCTAGACGCCGTCCAGGTCGCAGACCGGGACGACGCCACGAGGTCGCGGACTTCCTAGGTCACCAGGGCGGCAAGACAGTGCTGGCCTGGAACCCGGCGCTCAGCTGGGTTCGCCGGGCTGGAATCACTGGAGGTTGGGGACTTGTAGGCATCTGTAGCTCCACGGCGCGTCAGCGCATGATGGGCAGGCGTGCGTAGGCGCGACGCAGGTTCTCGGCGTCCCAGGGGGGCCGCGAAGTTCTCCCCGACCACCCCGACACCGGCCCGCAGCAGGATCCCGGCATGGACGATGCCGACCGCCTCGTCGAGTTGACCGGTTTCGCCGCGCGCCTCACTGCGGCGGTGGGAGCGGCCGAACTCGGGGCCGCCACCCGCTTCCCGGACGACGCGGGCTTCACCATCCGCTTCCAAGCCGACGAGCTGTGGGTGGCGGGACGCCGTCTGGTCTCGCCGACGCCGGCGGTGGTTGTTGACCTGGCCACCCCCTTGGATGCCGCCGTAGTCTGCCGGGCCGTGGGGCTCCAACGGCCAGTAGGGGTCAGCGGCGACGTCCACCAGCATCGCTGGGAGGTGCTCGTCGCCGGCGCGCCGGTGCCCGACCCCCATGCCCACCGGATCCTCGTCGAGCCCTTGCGGCTGGGTCACTGGGCGCTGCGGCCGCTGCTGGCGGGCCGCCCAGCGGGAGCGCTCCCGCAGCGAGTGGCGGGAGCCTCCCCCGCCTATGACGTGGTCGCAGGGTCCGGGTCGGTGGTACGGCTGCAAGTCGCCCGCCGCGAGGTTTGGGCCGACATCTTGCCTGCCGGCCACCCGCACGCCAGCGTGCTGTTGGCCGGGATGGCGAGGGCCGCACCTTCGTGGCGGCTGGGTTGGGACGTCTCACCGGAGGACCCTGTCGTGGTCGTGTACGACGACGACGAGCCTGCGGCCGGGGCTGTCCTGCGCCTGGGCGAGATCGCCGTCGCCTCCCGATTGTGTGCCGCGCCCGTCTCGGGTGAGGGGGACGCCGGGTCATCTCTTCTCGACGTCTTGGAGGCGTTGGCCCTCGAACACGGCTGCGGCCTGCTGCGCCTGGACAGCAGCGCGTTCCTCGCCAGCGCCCGGGTGCCTTGGTCACGCCACGGCTACCGCGTCGGACCGGACTACGCGGGTGACACGGACGAGCCGGTCTGGGCCGAACGAGACCTGCGGCAGGCCTGGTCGCCAAGCCTGCCGAGAGAAGTCCGACTGTCATCCGATCCCCCACCGAGGGCAGCCACCACGGCTCCCGCCGACGGAGCGGTGCCAACTTCTCAGCAGGCCAGCGCCAACGGCTCTGCCTGGCGCGAGGGCTACTCAAGAACCCGAAGATCCTGATCCTCGATGACGCGACCAGAGCGGTGGATACGGCCACTGAGGCACTCACGCGACGTCCACCAGCATCGCCGGGAGGTGCTCGTCGGGGGTGCGGCGCTCGGTGGCTGGAGACTCACGCAATGAGAGGTTGCAGGGCTTGGGCCACCTTGTCGCGCACCAACGGGGTCATCTTGTTGGCCTTGCCCTGGGACT
>CALMKG010000126.1 GCA_937867175.1 uncultured Propionibacterium sp.
CTGGTGCAGAAAAGAGCTGGGGCACGTCATGCTCCATGGCCCCGACAACGCAGACGCGGCCATGCATCGCGGCATCGCCGAAGTCGAGGCCGAATCGGTCGCACTGATGGTCGGTGCCGCGCACGGGTTGGCGACCGACGACTACACCATCCCGTACGTCGCGTCGTGGGCGTCGAGCGTCCCCGGTAAGTCCCCGGTCGAGGTCGTGCAGTCCACCGCTGAGCGTGTTCGCGGGGCAGCGGTCTCGATCCTCGACCGGCTCGACACCCCGCAGGTCGGTGACGGCAATCCGCCCGGACTCGACCAGGAGCCTTTGGCCGCCGGACACCGCTCGGCTCTTGGGCAGAGGGTCGCGCCGCGGCAGGTGGAGACGATCGGGATATGAGCCTGATCAACGCCGCTGCGCCGTACCGCCGCGACGATCGGCAGACCGTCCGCGTCCCGGTCGTGATGCCGCTGGTTGAGGTCGATGTCGACGACCAGGGCTACCTGACCGTGACACTCGACCGGGAGCCCTACTCCGCAGACCGATCCCTGACCCGCAACGACCTCAAGGGCGTGCTCGACGACATCGCCGCCGACCTCGACACGCCGGTACGCGTCGAGGTCCGAGAGACCGACCAGTCGAGCTTCACTGACATCGTGACGCCGGGCCGCCCGCAAGTGCAGGTGGTCGCGCCTGCACGCAGGGCCACATCGTCGGTCGGTGAGGTAGCCGGCGACGGGTTCCTGCCCAACGAAGAGATCGCCGTCGCCGTCGTTGTCGCGCGCCAGGCCGCCAACTCCGACGGCACAGCCCGACTCCGACTGCCCCTAGCGCTCCTCGAAGCCCATCCCGGACTAGTGGTGTTGATGGGGAAGAAGTCCGGCACCGTCTTGGTCAGCGGCGGCGCGGCGTGAACCCGCGCGGCGGCCAGGGCGTCGACGACGACCTGGTGAACCTCGGGCTCATCCTGATCACGGCCGTCGGTGTCCTCGCCGCAGTCCTGCGCGTCGCCGGATCTGTGGCTGCGTGGGTGTCCGGAGCAGGCCAGCCGACCGGCGGGTGGGACGCGGGATTCCGCGTCCTGGCCGATCCCGCCGACCCGGGTTCCGCACTCGGTTCGGCGGGCCTCGCGGCTTGGGTCTACTGGCTCGTGCTGGTCAGCCTGGTCGCCACAGTCGTTGCCGGCACGCTGGTGTTGTGGCGTCGCATCGGCTCGATCAAGCACCGGTCATCGCACGACCTGCGCCACCTTGCCGGGATCGCAACCGGACGCGACGTACACGCAGTGGCATCACGCAAAGCGCTGCTCGCCCGCGGCCGCACTCTCCGACCGTCGCTCGACAAGCCCACCCCGTCTGAGGTCGGCTACCTACTCGGTCGCTCGCGCGGCCATGAAGTCTGGGCCTCGGTCGAAGACTCGGTCCTGGTGCTCGGGCCGCCTCGATCCGGCAAGGGCCTGCACGTCGTCATCAACGCGATCCTCGACGCCCCCGGCGCGGTCATCACAACTGCCACCCGGCCCGACAACATCGCCGCCACTCTCACCGCCCGCCGAGCCCGGGGACCGGTCGCTGTCTTCGACCCCCAGCGGCTCGCCGAGGGCCTGCCGTCTGGGCTGCGGTGGTCGCCTGTCCGCGGCTGCGAGGACCCACTCACCGCCATGATCCGGGCCACTGGCCTCGCCTCGGCCACGGGGCTGTCCACCGGCGGCGTGGAGTCCGGAGGCTTCTGGGAAGGCAAGACCCGCACGGCGCTCCAGGCGCTGCTCCACGCCGCCGCGCTCGACAACCGGTCCCCGCGGGAGCTGTTCGGTTGGACGCTGTCGCCGTCGGCGGCAGCCGACGCGGTCGCGATCTTGTCGAGCAGCCCGACCGCCGCGCCGGGCTGGGCCGACTCGCTGGAGTCGATGATCCACGCTGACCCCCGAACCCGCGACTCGATCTGGATGGGCGTCTCCCTCGCGCTCTCGTGCCTCGCCGACCCCCGCGTGCTCGACGCCGTCACCCCTCGCGCCGGCGAGCAGTTCGATCCCGTCGACTTCCTCACCAACAACGGCACCCTCTACCTACTCGCCACCGGCGCCGGAGCAGGCGCCTCGTGGTCACTGGTCGCAGCCTTCATCGAAGACCTGATCGAGACCGCACGCCATCTCGCCGCAGCCTCCCCCGGCGCCCGCCTCGATCCACCCCTGCTGCTGGCGCTCGATGAGATCGGCAACCTCTCACCACTCCCCTCCTTGCCAGTGCTCATGGCGGAAGGTGGCGGCACCGGGATCACGACAATGCCGGTGCTCCAGTCGCTGTCGCAGGCTCGGGACAAGTGGGGCGATCACGCCGCCGGCGCGATCTGGGACGCCAGCATCGTCAAGCTCATCCTCGGCGGTACGTCCTCGGCCAAGGACCTGCAAGACCTCTCTGCCTTGATCGGTGAACGTGACGAGAAGACCGACACCGTCTCGGTCGGCGACTACGGCTCCCGGTCGCTCCAGCGCTCCGTACGCCGCGTGCCGGTGATGCCGCCAGAGGTCATCCGCACCCTGCCGTTCGCCACCGCGCTCGTGCTTCTGCGCAGCGCACCGCCGCTGGTCACCGACCTGCGTCCTTGGACCGCCCGCAACGAGGCCGGCCAACTACGGCGTGATCGCGCCGTGGTCGAGGCCACTCTGCGTCGACGCTGAGGCCCACCGCTTCTTCGCCTTCTTGCTCGTGACGTGCCAGCAGCCAGGGTGATCGGTGAAGCAGGGGTGGACTGCTCGTTCACTCCGTCCCGAGGCACGTAGCTTCAGAACGGCTCGGGCCGCGGTCCAGCGGTTGGGGTACGGAATCTTGGTGCACACGGCGCCTCCATCAGATGTCTGACTGGAGTGGCGCCTCGCTTATCTACGAACGACACAGCGGCGGTGAGCTTATGCACCCGGCTCACCCGCATTCCAAGGTCCACGGAGCCGGAGGGACCCCTGAACTCTAGCAGCGGGAGCGCCATGCACACCTGACTCGTGACAGCGGTCGCCATCCGGGCGCCGCCCGAGGTCAGGAGTCAGACCATGACGATTCCCACCCAGATGAGCCTTCAGGGGTTCGTCGCGACTGCGCCGGAGCTCACCTTCACCGGCAAGGGGCACGCGAGGTTCTACTGCCGGGTCGGCATCGAGCAGCACCGCGAGGAGGTCGACGGTTCGTTCACCAAGCTCGACCCGGTCTACTGCGACCTGGTGCTGTTCGACCGTGCGGCCGAGCGGGCCTACCCGCGGTTCAAGCCGGGCGACCAGGTCGTCGCGTCGGGCTACGTCCACGAGTACGAGCAGGAGCGTCCCGGCGGACCGAGCGAGATCCGCGAGCAATTCGTCGCCCGCCGGATCGGCCATGACTGTGCCCGCACCCGCTACGTCGTGGACCGCACTCCGACCCGGCAGCCCGAGCCGCCGACGAACGAGCTGACGGTCGTCAACGAGCCCGCACCCTCCGTCAGCATCTGACCGCGACCCTCGTCATGACGACCCGTGTCGATGACGGCCAGACGTCGCTGCCAGACGACGAACACGGTGTCGAGTCGGAGTACGGCGATCCCGAGGACCGTTTCGGGACCGCCGACTTCGACGACGACCGGCCGTTGCGCCCGATCAACTGGAATCTGCTGACGGCTGACGAGGCGATGGTCGAGTGGACCGACCTCGATGCCTGGGTCGACTGGCTGCGGTTGAGCTACGGGCTGCCGCCGACGGTGGTGCCGCCATACTGGCATCGCCACGACGAGCTGGTCTGGGAAATGTCGGCCCTGCACACGCATTGGCTCAACGCCTACGACTCCGAGGGGACACCGTCGGGTCCGATCGGGTGGCATCGCGACTTCGCCGAGGCCCGCAACCGGCTGCGCGAGTGGGTCTCCACCGCAGGATGCCGGCTGGACCGAGACCGGCCGACGAGGCAGACGACTTGGCCCGGGGAGGCTCTGCGCGAGAACGGCGGTGAGGTCGAGATCGTCGACCGCTACGCCGACTTCCTTCTCTTCGTCCATGAGGACGTCGCCGCCCGGCGACGCATCGAGGAACAAGTCCGCGCGGCCTCCTAGCGGTGCACAGCAGCTGCACCTGCCGCGTTGTCCACAGCCACCGCACGCGACACCCGCATCCTCGCTCTCGCGATTCACGGTGAAAAGGACGCCGCCGACCACCCGCCCGAAAGGAATCCCGATGCTCCTCGCCCACGCGGTCATCCTCGGCCAGGCCCGCTCCTACGTCGCCGCGCTGGCTGATGCCGCGCTGACCACCGACGCGTCAATCGAGTACGACCGCGTGCTGCTCCAGATCGACTTCATCCACGGCGACCAAATCCCAGGCATCAGCCCGGTCCCGGTCACCGACCGCGACGTGCTCTTCGACGCCGCGGAGTCTGCTATCGAAGACCTCGCTGGGCACGGGATCGACTCCCTGACGGTCGAACTCGTCCTCGACATGCTCTGGGCCGCCCGAGACCTGGATGCGCCCTGATGTACGGCGAAACCAGTGGCATGCTCCGCGGCGCCCTCGGTGAGTTGCTGCGTCAGCACCGCATCCAACAGCGCATCGGCGGCGCCGGCATCCACACCGTCCCGGTGACGACCACAGTCGGCGAACGCAAGGAGATCGGCCAGCAGATCGCCCGCTACCGGCACGGCGTACTCGTGTGGTGCCACCAAGCCATGCGGGCTGCCAACCCACGCATCGGTCTCGAAGGAAGCACCGGCCGCACCCGCGGCCCGGCCGAGGAGCTGCGCTACCGCCTCGAACGCACCCTCCGTGACAGTGATGTAGACCTACCCACCCTCGACGAGCTGGTCACTCCGCAGAGGTTCGACTTGGTCGAGTCATGGCGCGAGGCGGCCCGCGCCTGCGCGCTCGGCGAGCACGACTTCGCCAACGGAGTCGGCTACGGCCGACTCTCCGAGGCCCAATGCCTGACGGTCATCAAGGACGCCGCCGACGTCGTGCGCGGGCTGGTCAGCCTGGACCGGCGCTACGCCAACGTCCCCGGCTGGCAGCCCTTCCCCGAGCCCGGTCGACTCGGACGCGCGGCGGCCACGTGCGCGACCTGGGCCGGATACGGCGAACCCGACTACACCGTCGACCGACGCGGCTGGCGACCCGTGCCCACCCTCATCGACGGCCCGGGCCTGCCGGGCATCACCGGAGTCCTCCAGGCCCAGCACAACCTGCTCCTCTACCTCGGCCACTTCCCCACCGCCCAGAACCTGCGCCTCGTCCTCGACTCCCAACGCAACATCTCCCGGGAAGCCGCCCGACGACTCGCGCCGATCGACCCGGTACTCGCCGAACGATGGCAGCAGCGCGGGGAGACCTATGGCCGTCTCGTCCGAGAGGCACGTGACCTCGGCGGCGTGTTCGGCACCGGTGGAGCCGCCGCTGGACAAGGAGCGGTCGCAGCCACGCGTATGGCCGAGCTCGACGACGCCGGTCTCTCTGAAACGCAACAGATTCGCCGACTCCAACGCATGAGCGCGGGCATCGACGAGCGGGTCTGCAACCTCGTGGAGTACGGCGCCGCCCAACGCCTCTACTTCCACCGCGTCAACCTCCCCCGCCTGGACCTCGACGCCGGCGAGCTCGTCCACACGAGTCAACGGAAGTTCGTCCCCATCATCTCGGCGGTGCAGAGCGAGCTCCTGGCGATCGTGCGCAGCGACCTGCGGCCCACACCTATCCAACGAAAGCCGCCGAAAGGCGCCGCAAGAAGCCGCCTCAACTTCGAGGCCGCGCTGCACCACCGGCCACCACCGCGAGGAGCGAGCCCGGATGTCCCGTCGATCTGAACCCGAAGCCACCCGCCACCACGCACCCCGCGATCCCAACCGAGGAGACACCATGGAGAAGCTCCTGTCGGTCGAGGAAGTCGCCGACTTCCTCGGCGTTCCCGTCAACACGCTCTACCAGTGGCGCCACAAGGGCACCGGCCCGACCGCGTTCCGCGTCGGCCGCTTCCTGCGCTACGACCCGGCGGAGGTGCGCGATTGGCTCACCACCAACGCAGAGGTGAGTCATGGCGCACGTTGAACGCCGAGAACGCCGCACCGCGGACGGCACACTACTGAAGACCTACCGCGTCCGTTGGCGCGGACCGGACGGCAAGGAGCGGAACAAGACCTTCCAGAAGAAGGTCGAGGCGGACCGGTTCTGCGCCGTCGTGTCCGCCGACCTGGTCAAGGGTCAATACGTCGATCCCGACGCAGGCAAGATCCCCTTCGAAACCTACGCTCGCAAGTGGATCGACGCGCAGACCTTCGAGGAGACCACTCGGGAAGCGGTCGAGCTGCGGCTGCGGCTGCACGCCTTCCCGATCCTGGGTGACCGCTACTTGTCCGAGATCCAACCATCGACCATCCAGAGCTGGTTGCGCACGCTCGCTGACCTCGCGCCCACCTACCGCAAGGTGGTGTTCGCCAACGTGTCCACCGTCTTCACCGCAGCGGTCGACGACGAGCTCATCCCGAAGAACCCATGCAAGGCCCCCTCGGTACGCAAGCCACGATCCGACCCGAAGAAGCTTGTTCCATGGACGAGCAAACGAGTCTTGGCGGTACGTGACGCGTTGCCCGACCGCTATCAGATCGTGGCGTGGCTCGGCGCCGGCCTCGGGTTGCGGCAGGGCGAGATCTTCGGCCTCTCCCCCGACGACATCGACTTCGACGCCAGCGAGGTGCACGTCCGACGTCAGGTCAAGCTCTTCTCCAGCAACCGCCAGGTCTTCGGCCTGCCCAAGGGCCGCAAGACCCGCAAGGTGCCACTGCCGGACGCGGTCGCCGATGCAATCACCGCCTACATGACAGCGCATCCGCCCGTGGAGGTGACTCGGCCGTGGATGACGCTCGACGGGAAGGCGACGACAGTCTCGCTGCTGCTGACGACTCGGGAGAAGGGAGCGATGAATCGCAACTACTTCAACACCTATCTGTGGCGTCCTGCTTTGGAGCGAGCCGGTGTCCCCGATCTCCGGGAGAACGGGTGCCACGCCCTGCGCCACTTCTTCGCCAGCACGGCCCTGCACGAGGGCGAGACCATCAAGGCGGTCAGCGAGTACCTCGGTCACGCCGACCCGGGCTTCACCCTGCGGACCTACACGCATCTGATGGAGGGCAGCTCGGAGCGCACCAGGCGTGCGATCGACACCGCCTTCCTCGGCGAGGACGAAGAAGGCGACGAATGAGCGGCCCTCGACGGTCGATACACCGGTCTTGCCCGAGATCGGAGACAACCGTCGTCGCGTTCCGGCCGGCGTTGACGGCCTCGGTCCACTTCCAGACGCGATCTGGCGGGCCGATCCAATGCTTACGCTTGTCGTTAGTATCGTGTCACGTTAGTATTGTGTCGTGATCCGGTCCTTCAAGAACACGGACACCGAGAAGGTCTGGAACCGCGAACATGTCCGAGCCCTCGGACCCGAGCTACAACGGGCCGCACAGAAGAAGCTCCGGCTCCTCAACGCGGCCTCAGAACTGAACAGCCTGCGGGTGCCTCCCGGCAATCGCCTGGAGAAGCTGGTCGGCGGCCGCGCCGGCCAACACTCCATCCGCATCAACGATCAATACCGGATCTGCTTCGTCTGGACCGACACCGGCCCGACCGACGTCGAGATCACCGACTACCACTGAGAGGAGACGACGATGGCCACCACGACGAAGGCACCCAAGACCAAGGCGCACGACCCGATCACCCCGGGCGAGATCCTGCTGACCGAGTTCCTGGAGCCGCTGGGCATCAGCCAGTACCGCCTCGCCCAGGCCACCGGTCTCCCCCAGACCCGGATCAGTCAGATCGTGCGCGGCAAGCGCGCTATCACCACCGACACCGCACTGCGCCTGTCCAAGGCGCTCGGCGTCGACGACCGGTTCTGGATCAACATCCAGACCGACTACGACCTGGAGGTCGAGCGCGACCTGCACGCCGACGACCTGGCCAAAGTCACCGCCCTCGTCGCGATCTGAACTCGGCAACGTGCGGCCCCACGGAGGCCCCAGCGGCAGTTGAACACGCGTTTGCGCAGGTCAGCACCGGTGCGTCGATCACTACTACGACATCTGAGCCTCGCGCCCAGCGAACCGGCCCCCGACCTGCATG
>CALMKG010000127.1 GCA_937867175.1 uncultured Propionibacterium sp.
TCCACAGCGAAGTTCAGTTGGGACGCGAACCTGGCCGCTCGCATCATCCGCAGCGGGTCGTCGCCGAAGCTGATCTCGGGTGACGAGGGGGGACGCAGCAGCCGGTCGGTCAGGTCTGCCAGGCCGCCGTGCGGGTCGACGAAGCGCCAACCGGCGGGGCTGGGGTCGCTGACGTCCAGGGCCATCGCGTTCACCGTGAAGTCGCGCCGGATCAGGTCGTCGTGCACGGTCTCGCCGAAGACGACTTCCGGTTTGCGCGAATCGCTGCGGTAGGTGTCGGCGCGGAAGGTGGTCACCTCAATCAGCCAGTCGCGGCCGTCGCGGATCGCCTGCGCGCTGATCGTCCCGTAGTCGCTACCGATGTCCCAGACGGTCCGGGTGAACTGGCGCAGCAGGCGCTGCGACTCGTCCGGGCGCGCCGAGGTGGTGAAGTCGAGGTCGTTGCCCAGCTGGCCGAGCAGGGCGTCCCGGACTGAGCCACCGACGAGGTAGAGCTGGTGCCCGGCCTCGGCGAAGAGCCGGCCCAGGTCAGCGATGATCGGGCTCGCCGGTAGCAGGGTCGTCAGCGCGGTTGTCTGGGCTCGGCTCACGTGGGACACGGCGCACCATCTTACCTTGATGTGTCCGGGCCGATGCCGCGAGCGTGGCGCCGGCCGACGCCGCCACTACGCACAACAGCGCAAGCCAGTCGCCTGGGCCCAGCACCTCGCCGAGCAGCAGCCAACCACTGAGCGCTGCCACCGCGGGGGCCAACGATTGCAAGATGGCGAACAACGCGGGAGCGATCCTGCCGAAGGCGACCATGTCGAGGGTGTACGGCAGCACCGAGCTGAACACCCCGACCACCAGCCCCATGCCGAGCACACCGAGGGTCCAGAGTTGGTCACCGCCGGCCGTGATGGCGGGCACGGCCAGCGCGGTGGCACCGAACAGGCAGGCCAAGGTGACCAGGTCGGCGCCGAACCAGTGGCGGCGGGCCCGCACCCCGAGGGTGATGTAACCGGCCCAGCAGGTCGCGGCGATCAGGATGAAAAAGACGCCGCGCGGGTCGAGGCTGACCGGCCGGAAACCCAGCAGAGTCACCCCCAGCCCGGCCAGCCCGGCCCAGAGCAGGTCGAGGCGTCCCCGGGAACCGATGATGGCCACCGCCAGCGGGCCGAGGTATTCGATTGTGACGGCGATGCCCAAAGGGATGGTCTGGATGGCTAGGTAGAACGTCCAGTTCATGCCCACCAACGCCAGGCAATAGGGCAGCGCAGCCACGATTCCTGCTCTGGTCGGGCGGAGGTTCGCAGGCCCGGGCCGGTGCCGCGCCGCCCGCCACGCGAGGCCGGCTCCGCGCATCCCGAGCAGTACCGCGGCGGCGAAGCTGAACCGCAGCCAAGCGGCGGTGGTGGGCGGCACCTGGCTGAACAGTCCCTTGCCGAGGGCCGCGCCGACCTCGACGCCGACCACCGAACCCACCGCTGCCAGGACGGCCAGCTCGTGCGAGATCGGTCGTGCGGGGAGCGGGGGTGCGATGGGTTGATCGGACATCAAGTGGGAGGCTACTCGAAACGGGCTCGACGGGCCGCCCGGCGCAGTACCCGCAGCACCGGCGGCCCGAGCAGTGTGATCAGCACCACGTTGGTGATCGCTCGGCCGGCGTTCCAGCCCAGGCCGGTGACCAGTTCCATCACCAGGAAGCGTCGCAGGTTCTCCCTCGGCCCGACCTCGGGGTCGAAGCCCTGCCCGCCGGTGCCGACGGCGAACGGCCAGAACGAGAAGTCCATCAAGGTGCCGAAAACGAAGCCGCTGAGCGCGCCGTAGCCGGCCAGCAGGACGATCTCGGCGCGGCCACCGAGCCGGGGCAGCAACCCGGCGACCAGGCCGGTGAACCCGGTGGCCAGCATCTGGTGGGGCAGCCACGGCCCGACGGCGCCCACCACAAGGGCGGACGCGAACAGCGTGGTGTTGCCCAAGACGAAGCCGAAGCCCGGCCCGAAGACCCGGCCGGCGATGATGACCAGGAAGAAGACGGTCTCGAATCCGGCCGTGCCGGCACCGAGCGGCCGAAGCACCGCCCCCATCGCAGTCAGGACGCCCAACAGCGCCAGGCCCTTGACGTCGAGTTCGTGTTGGGCCATCTGGACCACGACCACGCCCAGCACCATCGGCAGCAACGCGGCCAGCACGATCGGCGACAAGGTGCTGGCGGTCAGGGTCGCGCCCGGACGCAGGAAGAGCGGCCAGGCGAACGCGAGCATCCCCATCACCGCCGCGACGGCCAGCATCACCTTCGACCAGCCACCGATCTGCACTGCCGAAGTGAAATTGGCCGGCGGCACCTGCTGGCGATTACGGGTCAGGGCGGTGGCGGTCATGCCAAACCCCCCAGGCTGGCGACCGGCAGCCGAACCACCTCGGCGGGTGAGAGCAGCGGATGGGGGTGGAAAACCTTCGCCATTTGCGGGCTGAAGGCCGGCGACGAGGTGAGCACGGTCCTGGTGGGGCCGTCCGCGACGATCTCGGCATCGGCCATGATGATCGTCCGCTCGGTCGCGGCGGCGGCGAATTCGACGTCGTGGGTGCTGATGACCACGCAGGTGCCGTCATCGCCCAGCCGCCGGACGATGGTAGCGAGCTGGGCCTTCATGGCGTAGTCGAGGCCTCGGGTGGGCTCGTCCAGCAACAGCACCTTGGGTTCGGTGGCCAGCTGAATCGCCAGCACCAACGCCAGCCGCTGCCCCTCGGACAGATCACGCGGGTGCCGGTCGGGTGGCACCTCGACCCCCAGCCGACTCAGAGTGGCCGCGGTGGTGCCAGCCGGGACGTCGGATTCCTCGTCGGCTTGAGCGCATTCGGCGGCCACCGTGGGCAGGTAGAGCAGGTCACCGGCCGACTGCGGGACCAGGGTGACCAGGCGTCCCACCTGGTTGGCCGGCAGGGTGCGGGGGTCGGTGCCGGCCACCTGCAGCTCGCCGCCGCTGGGCACCGCGCCCTGCATCGCCCACATCAGGGACGACTTGCCGGCACCGTTGCGTCCCATCAACCCCACCACCGTGCCCGAACGCAGCACCAGGTCGACCCGGTCGACGGCCACCACGTCGCCGTAGCGCACCCCGAGCCCGGTCAGGGTGGCCACCGGCTCGGATGGTGGCCGCTCGGGGCATGGGGGAGGGTCGGCGACAGTGAGGTGTTCGCGCTGCACCCGGCGGCGGGCGTCCCGGACGCTGCCGGGCACCTGCCGCCAACCGAGCCGGTCGGCGAGCGCAGCCAGCGGCGGCACCACATCGCAGCGGGCCAGCACCTCAGTGGTCGGCCCGAGGACGACGCGGCCGTCGCCGGGCAGCCAGGCGACCCGGTCGGCCACCTGCATGACCCGTTCCAGCCGGTGTTCGGCCAGCACCACCGTCAGCCCGACCTCGTGCACCAGAGTGGTCACCGCGGCCAGCACGTCCTGGGCGGCGGTCGGGTCGAGCGCAGAGGTGGGTTCGTCCAGGACGACCACGCGCGGCTGGGCAGCGAGCACGGCAGCGATGGCGACGCGTTGCTGCTGACCGCCGGACAGGTCGGCGAGCGGGCGGCGGCGCAGCCCGGCGATGCCCATCAGGTCCAGAGTCTCCTCGACACGCTTGCGCATGGCCGTCGGAGACAGGCCGAGTTGCTCCATGCCGTAGGCGAGCTCATCCTCCACCCGGTCGGTGACGAAGCTCTGCATCGGGTTCTGGGCCACGAACCCGACGACGTCGGCCAGGTCGCGCGGGCGGTTAGTGCGGGTGGAGCGTCCGGCCACCCGCACCTCGCCGCTCAGCACGCCACCGGTGAAGTGCGGCACCAGGCCGTTGATGGCGCCGAGCAGCGTCGACTTGCCGGTTCCGGTGCGGCCGACGACCAGCGTCAGATCGCCCTCGTCGATATGCAGGTTCACCTCGCACAGCACCGGGGACGCGGCCGCGGATTCGGCGCTGTCGTAGCTGAAGCTGACGTCGTCGAAGTCGATCATGCGGCGTCCTTCGGGGGCTCTGGGGTCAGCAGACCCGGCAGTGCGGCCACAGCAGCGGCGAGCAGCATCGGCCAGCTCAGCTGGGGCCAAGTGAGTGGGAACGCGCCGAAGGCCATCGCGGGGTCGGTGCTGACCAGCCAGATCGCCACCGCGGCCGTCGTCAGCCCACAGCCGATGACCAGGTATTCAGGGGCTCCCCAAGGATCCGGTCGGTATCTGCTGGTCGCGAGGTCATCGCCGGCACGATGCAGACCGTAGGCGCCGGCGCCCAACCCGACCAGCAGCAGCGGGACGGCCCAACTGCCGGCCCCGGGCAGCCCGAGCAGCGCGAAGGCGCCGAAGGTGATGGCCGCCATGGCGGCCACCAGCAGCAGCCCGAGCCGCCAGTCGAGGCCGCGACCGGTGCGGGTGCGGCCGTAACCGCGGGACTCCATGCCGGCGGCCAGCGCCAGCGAGCGGTCGATGGCGTCCTCTAGGACGGGGACGATGATCGAGATGAGTCCCTTGACGCCCGGCCGGACCCCACCGCGCAGCCGTCGGGCGCGGCGCACCCGCAGCACCGACTCGACCAGTTGCGGGGCGACCGAGATCGCGATCACCAGGGCGGTCGCGATCTGGTGGAACGCAGCCGGCACGTTGCGCAGTGCCCGTTTCGGATTGGCAAGCGCGTTCGCCGCCCCGATGCAGATCAGCAGCCCGGCCAGCCGGCCGGCGTCCACTGCGGTGTAGACCAAACCCTCGATGGTCACCGGACCACCGAGCCGGATGCCGGCCGCCCAGCCCGGCAGCGCGATCTCGGGCAGGGTGAACAGCACGGTGCCCTCACGCAAGCCGCCGATCAGGATCTGGAAGACCAGCCGGACGGCGATCACCACCCCTGCCATCGCGAAGTAGAGCTTCAGTGAGCGGGCCCACGGGGCCTTGGTGCGGCGCTGCAAGACCACGAACGTGACCGCGCCGACCAGCAGCACCAGCAAGAGCGGGTTGCTGGCCAGGGTGACTGCCACCCCGGCGCCCAGGGCCCAGCCCCACCACGCCCAAGGATGGATCGTCCGGCCGGCCAGTCGCGCGTCCGGGGGCACGACTTCGGTGGCGATGACGACCGCGGGACGCGGCAGCACGCGGCTCATGGGTCAGCCACCTCGTGGTTTGCGACGCGACAGCGCGTAGCCGGCCACCGCGCCGACGATCACCAGGGCGGTGACGGCGGTCGGCACCCAGCTGGGCAGACCCCCGTCGTCGGCAGCCGGTGGCGACGACTCGACGGGTTCGGCGGCTGCTCCGGTGCTGGGCTGCGGGTCACCGGGCCTGGTGGGCGGCGGCTCACCGACCGAGTAGTGCCAGGCCTCGATGCTGCCCGGGACGCCACGGTACCCCGCACCGATGTTGGCGTAGACCCACTCACCGTCGCGCCACCACCAGTAGCTCCAGTAGGGCTGGTCACCGGCCGGGTCGGCGACGCAACGGTCGGGCCGGCCAGCGATCTGGCAGATGAAACCCTGCCCGGCGGTCTGCACGGTGGTGAACTCCAACAGCCGCGCCATGCCTGTCTGGGCGTGGGTGCAGCCCGCCACCAGTTCGGTGCCTTGCTCGAAGACGTAGACGTAGATGCCGCCGTCGGCCAGGCATTCGGACGCGGGGTCCTGCGCGCGTGCAGTCGCAGCCAACGGCCCGGCCAGCAGGCTGAGCGTGACCGCCGACAGTGTCGCGATCCACAGGCGCAGTGCCAGGCCCCGCGTCCGAACCAGGCTCATGCCTGCGGGCCCCTCCGGCGGACACGCAGGTAGTACACGACGACGCCGATGGCGACCACACCGACCGCGACCGCGACGATCAGGCCGGTCTGGTTGCCCGCGGCCGGGCCGGGGTCAGACGCGGGCGGCGCGCTGGCGTCCACCGTTGTCTTGCTGACGTTGGTCAGGTCGGCGCCCGACAGCCCGAGGGTCGCCTGCGCGGTGGCGTAGGCGTCGGAGTAGCCGGCACCGATCGCGGCTGGGAAACCACCGTCCGGCTGCTGCTGGCCGACCAGCCAGTCGACCTGTGCGGAGACGTCAACGCCGGCCTGCCGCAGGGCCTGGATCGCCAGGCCTGCGGTGTTGGCGGGGGAGTAGGAGCCCCAGTAGGCGCCCGTCGTCGGGCACATCTGGGAGGTCTGGGTGCACTGGTTGGCGACCAGCCAGTCGACTGCCTTCTGGTTCGCCTGGGACGCCTGCTCGTTGTCTTTCAGCGAGCCGAGTGCCAGCGCCGCCAGCGCGGTGGAGTCGATGTCGACCCCGAACTCCGGGAAGCCGAAGGCGCCTTGGGCGTCCTGGGTGGCCAACAGCGCGTCAAGCACGCTCTGCGGCACCGCGGTGTCGGTGCGCTCCAAGGCGATGACCAGCATGGCGAGTCCGTAGGGATTGGCGAAGGTGGACTCGTCCAGCGGGGCCTGTAGCTGCGCGACCAGGTCGACACCGCCGAAGTTCAAGACGTCGGCGCCGACAGCGTCGGCGAGGATCGCCACACGGGCGGCCGACGCCGGGTTGGTGACGAAACCGGCTGCCTGCGAGGTGACCCAGGCGACCGCGGAGTCGACGGTTTCGGCCTGGGTACTGGCCGAAACCAGCGCGAGGGTGCCGTCGATGGTGTACGTGGGGTCAGGGGTGAGGCCGTCGAAGCCGATCAGGTACTGCCCGTCGGTGAACTGCTGGCCCAGCCAGTCGGCGGCCCGCGTGACCGCTTCGTCGGGGGCGCCATAGCTGGCAGCAGGCGTGACGATCGCCGCCATCGGGGCCATCAGCAGCCCGGCCGCAAGGGCAACGGCAGCCGCTTTGGTTCGCAGGGTCATCCCGGGTCCTTCCTTGGAGGTCCGGGGCGCCGCGGTCATTGCGCGCGACCTACTCGCAGACCTCGACGAGTTCTTATCGGTCAGATCGGTCTGGGTAGTCCGGCTGGGACGCTTGCGTCCATCACGGCTGCGGGTCAGCCTTGGGTTTGCACCAAGTTCCCCCGTCCTGATCTGCGAAGATCCTACCCCAGGGCTTCAGCGGCGGCCATCGTGTGATTCGACGGTGGGCGTCGGTTCAGGCCGATGGCGGGGCTGGCAGCGTCAGGGGGGCCTTGATACCGGCGTCCTGGAAGGCTGCCATCACCCGTGCCCGGATTTCGCGTTCCACTGCCCACTGCTGATCGCCCGGGCACTTCACCACGATGAGGTAGTTGGCCTGACCGCCCTCCAGGCCGGTCATGCCGAGCACCTTCGGCGACTCCAGCATCTGCTCGGCCCACTCGGGTTCTTCCGCCAGCCCTCGGCAAACGTCGGTGAGCAGGCTGATCACCTGGCGGGGGTCTTCCGAATACGCGACCGGGATGTTGATGTTGGCGTTCGACCAACCCTGGGTGCGGTTGCCCAGCGTGACGATCTCGCCGTTTCGCACGTACCAGATCTCGCCGTTGGCGTCTTGGATGCGGGTGGCCCGCAGGCCGAGGGATTGGACGGTGCCGTTGAGTGGGCCGATGTCGATGTGGTCGCCGACCCCGAACTGGTCCTCCATCATCAAGAACAGCCCCGAGATGACGTCCTTGACCAGGCTCTGGGCGCCGAAGCCGATCGCGATGCCACCGATGCCGGCGGACGCCAGCGCCGGGGCGATGTTCACCCCGAGCGCCTGCAGCACCATGAAGACCACGATGAGGGCAAGCACGGCGTCCACCAACGAGCCGAGCATGGTGCCGACGGTGCGGGTGCGGTGGGCCTGACGTTCCATGCTCAGCCCGCCGGCTTGGGCGATCATCGCGGCGGCACGGGCCGACAGGCCCTCGCTCGGTTCCTCCGCCCGCTTGGCGGTGCGCTCGATCCAGCGCTTGATCAGCCGCTTCAGCAGGCCACGTGCCAACAGGGCGAGCACGCAGATGAGGACGATCTCGATTGCGGTGTCCGGCCAGACGAGGTTCATCTTGTCTCCGATGGTTGCCGATCAGGTGAGCAGGGCGCGCACCACATCTTGCAGTGGCGGGCCGGTGTGCTCGTAATCCATGACGCAGATCGCGTAGCGGCCCGCGTAGCCGATCGTCCAGCCATGCGACTTCGGCGGGACGTCATCGGTGTACTCCGCGGTGCCCGACTTGCCGCCCTCCAAGACACCTTGCAGACCGGTCAGCGTGCCCCCGGCCACCACGGCGCCCATCATGTCACGCAGGTCGGCGGCTTCGGACTCGGTCAGCGGGGCAGCGGTCGGGGTGGGCGCCTGGCCTGCCAGCAGGTAGGGGACGACCGTGTGGCCCGAACCGGCGGACGCTGCCTCGGCGGCCAGCGCCATCGGGGACATCAGTACGTTGCCCTGGCCGATCACGGCGGCGGCACGGACCACCGGATCGTCGCTCGGTTCGACCGAACCGTAGAACGCGTCGAAGCCGGTCTCGAAGTCGACACCGATACCCAGGCTGGCGGCGGCGTCGTGCAGTTCGGTCTTGCCGAGACCAGCTGCGGCGTTCATGAACGCGGTGTTGCACGACTGCTGCAGGGCGGTGCGCAGCGGGATCCAACCGGTGAAGGCATCGGGATAACCCGGGTAGTTGGTGAAGACTCGGCCATTGACCTCGGCCGTCGGGGTGCAGTCGACCATCGAGTCGGGGGTGTAACCACGCCTGAGCAACGCCAGCGAGGTGGCCACCTTCATGGTCGAGCCCGGCGGGTAGCGTCCGGTGGTGACGAACGATTGCGCTCCTGCGGACGGGGAACTGGCGGCCGCCAGAATGGCGCCGGTCTGCCGGTCGAGCACGGCCACCATGACCAGCGTCGAGTAGCCGGCGAGCACCTGTTCGGCACGATATTGCAGGTCGAGTTCCATGGTCAGCTGGAGCGGCGTGCCGGCGACCGGGTCGACCGAGAACAGCGTCCGATTCGGTGGCTTCGGGGTGGCCGGTGTGCCGGACGCGGAGCTGGGCGGTGCCGGGCTCGACGTCTCGGGTGGCAGTTCGGCCAGCTGGCTGTCACTGCGGCGGATGGCGGTGATCGAGTGGCCGGGCAGGCCGCGCAGCTGTTCGTCGTGGATCTTCTGCAACCCGCTGAGACCGACGACGTCGCCGAGTTGAATTGCGCCGTCGCTGGCGGCAATGATCTCGGCGGTGGCCTCGCCGGCGACCCCCAGGATGCCGCGCGCGAAGGTCGCCGTGGGGGCCAGGGGCAGAGTGTCGGCGAAAGCCGCCGCCCCCGGGATCTGTTCGATCGCCGGTGGTACCGTGCCCTCGCGCAGCGTGATAGCCAGCACGAATGCCTGCGGCCCGGACGCCGCCACGAGCTGCGCGTACGGCTCGGCCTCGATGCCGACCAACCCCGCCAAGGCCCGGGCGGACGCGTCGGTCTGGTCCGGTTCGACGCGGGTCTTGTCGATGCCCACCCGGTAGACGTCCCGGTCTTCGACGATCGCCGCGCCCGCGGCGTCCAGAATCGAGCCCCGCTTCGCCGGGGTGCGTTCGTGGTACAGCCGCGAGTTGGCGTCCAGGTCGGGGTGGACGATGGTCGGCGCCCACTCGAGGCGCCATTGCTCGCCGACCTGGCGCAGCACGGCGGTGCTGGTGAACTCGAAATTGGCCTGCGGGAAGATGTAACGCTGCACCAATTGGACGTCGGCGGTTTGCTTGCCGTCGTAGCCGATCTCGCCGACGTCCACCTCGGGCAGCAGGCCCGACATGGCGCTCATCGCCTGCTGGTAGTCGGTCTCGGCTCGTTCGGCATCGCCGGTCAGCGCCAGCCCGCCGATCGTGCCTGCCGACAGCGCGTCGGCCAGTTGCGCCGCCAACTGGCCGACACCGTCTGGCGGGGTGGGCGCGAACGGCGACCCGGGGTTGTTGGTGCAGCCGGTGATGGCCAGCAGGAATGCCAGCACGGCCGCCAGTCGGCGGATGGTCCTTGCCCTCCCATTCACGATGGGCAGCCTAACCGTTGGCCACGACAAAACCCGCGCCGCCCATCCGCACCGGATCTCCGGTGTGAACGGGCCGCAGCGCCTAGCTTGGAGGAATCGATTTCGAGGAGGCCCCATGCCCACGTTGACTACCGCCGGGAGCAACCCCACCGAGCTCTCATACTCCGACACGCAGGGCATCGGTCGTCCCGTGGTCCTGATCCATGGCTGGCCGGCATCGCAGCAGTCGTGGCAGGCGATCTCCGCCGCCCTGCAAGAGGCGGGCCATCGGGTCATCGTCTACGATCGCCGCGGCTTCGGCGATTCCGGGCAACCCGCCGAGGGCTACGACTACGACACGTTCGCCGCCGACCTGGACGATCTGCTGACCGCCCTCGACCTGGTGGATGCCGTGCTGGTCGGCTTCTCGATGGGCGGCGGAGAAGTGGCCCGCTACGTCGCCAACTACGGCACCGCGCGCATCACCGGCGCGGTCTTCGTCAGCGCCATCACGCCCTGCCTGGACGCGTCCCTGCCCGACAATCCGGAGGGCGGCTTCACCCCCGAGGCGGCAGCCGGCATGCAGGCGGGGCTCCGGGACGATCCCGAGGGCTTCCTCACCGGCTTCCTGACGAATTTCCATTCGGTGCCCGGCGACGGTGAACCGCGATTGATGGTGCCCCGCGAGCAGATCTGGGCCGCCATTGAGGTTGCCAAGAAAGCCAGCCTGGACGCGCTCGTGATCTGCATCGGGCTCTGGCTGACCGATTTCCGAGCTGACCTCGCGGCGATGAGCGTGCCCACGCTGGTGATCCACGGCGACGGCGACCAGATCGTCCCGTTCCCGGTCAGCGGCCGACGGATGCCACACTTCGTGCCGGACGCCGAGGTGCACGTGATCAGCGGAGGCCCGCACGGGGTGCTGGCCTCCCATCCCGACGAAGTGGCCGCCGCGCTGCTGGTGTTCCTGGCCTGAGCCCGGGTGCGGGCCTATTCGGCTGACGACTTGGCCCAGCGATTCACCCCAGCCTCCACGGCGAAGGCCTCGATACGGGCGAGTTCGGCATCGCTGAACTCCAGGTTCGACAATGCGCCCAAGTTGGCACGCAATTGCTCGACGCTGGACGCGCCGACCAGCGTCGAGGTGACCCGCTCGTCGCGCAAGATCCACGCCAATGCCATCTGGGCCAGACTCTGGCCGCGCTGCTCGGCGATCTCGTTCAGCGCGCGGACGCGTCCCATCACTTCGTCGGTGAGACGGTCGCGGTTGAGGGAGCCACCGCGGGCGCCACGCGAACCCTCGGGGATGCCGTCCAGGTAGCGATCGGTGAGCAGGCCTTGCGCGAGCGGGCTGAACGCGATGATGCCCATGCCCTCTTGTTCGCACCGGTCCAGCAGCGAGCCCTGCCCGTCTTTGTCCTGCTCGATCCAACGGTTGAACATGGAGTAGCTCGGTTGGTGGATGAGCAGCGGGGTGCCCAGCTCACGCGCGATCCTCGCGGCGTCCGCGGTGCGGGCTGCGGAGTAGCTGCTGATCCCGGCGTACAACGCCTTGCCCGATCGAACTGCCTGGTCGAGTGCCGCCACGGTCTCTTCGAGCGGGGTATCGGGGTCGAACCGGTGGGAGTAGAAGATGTCCACGTAGTCGACGCCCAGCCGGCGCAGCGACTGGTCGAGTGAGGCGAGCAGGTACTTGCGGGAGCCACCGCCTTGGCCATACGGTCCGGGCCACATGTCATATCCGGCCTTGGTCGAGATGATCAGCTCATCGCGGTACGGTGCCAGGTCGGTGCGCAGCAGGGCGCCGAAGTTGATCTCGGCCTGGCCGGGCGGCGGGCCGTAGTTGTTGGCCAGGTCGAAGTGGGTGATGCCGGCATCGAAGGCAGCCCGGACGATCGCGCGCTGGCTACCGAACTTGTGCAAGTCGCCGAAGTTCTGCCACAGACCCAGCGAGATCGCCGGCAGCAGCAGCCCGGAGCGTCCGGTTCGGCGGTAGGTCATGGCGCCGTCGTAGCGGGCGCGAGAGGCCTGGTAGGAGATTCCGTCGGTCAGCATGCTTCCATTGTGGGCCGCATCAGATCAGGGCGCCCAGCGCTTGCCATTCCTGCCAGGAATAGGTCCAGCAGCCGAAGGTCTGGTACGCCTGCACCGGGAAGGTGCTGCCGGTGAACTCGGCCGGGTCGCCCACCAGCGTGAAGTCGAAGAGCCACTGCGCGTTCGCATTGCTCAGCCCGGTGCAGCCATGGCTCACATTGCTGTTGCCGTGCGCAGCATCGGCCCAAGGGGCGGCGTGGAAGTACTCGCCCGACCAGGTCAGCCGCTGCGCGTAGTAGGCAGTGATCCGGTAGCCCTCAGGACTGCTGTGCGGCACCCCGTAGCTCTCGGAATCCATGGTCACCTGGGCCAGCTTCTCCATGATCAACTTCGTGCCGGTCATGGTTTCGTAGCCCGGTTTGCCCATGCTGACCGGCAGGATCGAGACGACCTCGCCGTTGCGCAGGCAGGTCAGGGTGTGGGTGTCGATGTTGGCCTGGAGGACGCGCAGATCGCCGTACACGTAGTCGGCCGCAGCATCGGCGAGCACCCAGGTGTCGCCGCCTGGCAGGCCGGCCGCGTTCACCTCCGCGTGTGCGGTGGAGCCCTGTGCCCAGTAGGTCTTCGGACGCCACTGCAGAGTGGTCTCGTCCAACCAGCCCCAGGCGCCCTCTTGGGGCGGATT
>CALMKG010000128.1 GCA_937867175.1 uncultured Propionibacterium sp.
CTCAGGATTCCCGCGGCGGACACTGCAATGATGTGGGAGTTCTCCAGAATTCGGACCTGGCACCACGTGAGTCCGCCGCTCAAACCCTAACCAACGTCTGTTTGGCGAGCCTTTGAGCCGACGGTTAGGGATATATCCCTAACCGCGAGTTCTAGACCTCGCCAAACAGACGTTGGTTAGGGTTTCGGGCGCAGCAGCTCTGGCGCGCCGGCTCAAGTGCGCCGGCTCGGATGCGACAGCTCAAGTGCGCCGGCTCGGATCCGACAGCTCAAGTGCGCCGGCTCGGATCCGACAGCTCAAGTGCGCCGGCTCGGGGGCGACAGCTCATGTGCTCCGGCTCGGATGCGGTGGCTCGGGTGCAGCGGCTCGGGTACAGCGGCTAAGGTGCGACAGTTCGGGCGCGCCGGCTCGGGCGCAGCAACTCAAGTACAGCAGCCCAGGGCATGCAGCGCCTCACTCCGATCGCCAGGGTCCGAGGTCCGGGGTCCACAAACCGGCGCGCGGGCGCATTTTCGCAGCAGCCGAGCGTGGCATCAGGCCGCGGAGTGCGGCGGCGAGCAGGGCGGGCCTGTTCGCCGTGGGGGTGTCCAGGTGAAGGAGGTTGATGCCGGTGCGGCGGATCTCGTCGTCGCGCTTCTTCTCCGCGACGACGACGTGGCTGCCCTGGTCGCCCTTGTACTTGACGAGACCGTCGAACTCGGCGCCGGAACCGTACTCGTCCCAGAACTGATCCAGGTAGAAGAACCTGCCATTGGACCGCGTGAACCTGTACTGGCAGACAGGCTCAGCCATGCCGATCGCGAGCGCGGCCCATCGGGTCACGCTCTCCCCCGGCGACTCACTCCACGGGCTCGCGGCAGCGATGACAGCCTTGGCCTTCCCCAACCCCGGCCGGCGGGGCATCGCCGCCAGACGGGCGGACATGTCCGCTCGCACTCCGGCCGCTCGCCTGTCGGTCCCTTCCCTGTCCCCTCGATCGGGGGCGGCGAGGCGTGCCATGATCCCGTCCACGGTCACGAGCGCGTCCCGCGGATGCCACTGCAGGGCCACGTCGAGGGCGAGCCGATGCAACCCGACCGTTGGGACGCCGTCGACGACGTCATGGTCTGACTCGGGCACCGTGTACCCATGACGATGCATCACCTCCGGCGTGTCCTCCCCGCCGAGGACTGCGGGAAGCTGCACCGGCAGCCGCCACCCCGGCCGCGGCACCAGCACATCCACGGTCGCCGGAACCTGCCACAGGGGGAGGTCCCGGAGGACGACGGCGGAGACCAGGCAGGCACGCTCCCCCTCCCTCCCGTCCAGCGCGGCGATCGTGCGCGCCGCGTTGACAACGCGCGCACGCTCCCACGGCTCCCAGGTGCTCTCCACTCGCAGGTACATGCCCCTGCCGATGCGCGTGAGGCCCTCGCTCCGGACCACCTCACGGGTGCCGGCGCATCCGTGGTCACGGGCGAGGACGAGCCGCTCGCGCGCGGTGGCAACGATCTCCATGGGACCATCCACCCATTTCCTGGGCACCCCGCCGCACTTCGAACCGAGACCTGTGGACGGCTGCGCGCTCCCAGTGCAGGTGGACAGTCCCACTTCCGTCCGGTGGAACCCCGGCGCGATCGAGTGGTTCGGGCCTTCTTCTCCGCGGGTGTGGGCCGTCGAGAGAGTGGGGACCAACTGAGCGGAGACGGTGGGATTTGAACCCACGGAAGGGGAGACCCCTTCACGGCCTTAGCAGGGCCGCGCACTAGGCCACTATGCGACGTCTCCTAGAACCACAACAGGTTATCGCGAGCACTCACTGCCAACCAAAACGTTGCTCCCCGCGCCGGGCCTGCCGCCCAACCGGAGGGTAGCCCGCGATTCTCACCGAACCGAGAGCCCCCGCCAACAAGCGGAGGGTAAGGGATTCGAACCCTTGGTGCGTTGCCGCACAACGGTTTTCAAGACCGTCTCCTTCGGCCGCTCGGACAACCCTCCTGTGCACGTACCGCTGACCGCGGGCCCGCCGCCCCACAAGCCACGGCGCCCCACGAGCCACGCCCCACGAGCCACGGCGCCTCACGCGAACGCGAGGCCCACACGCGCGGTGTGCCTCGCAAGTCTAGCCAACTCGGGCCACGATGGGCTCATGCACGCGATCGCCGTCAGCCCTCCCGCCGGCCCCGGCGAGCGCCCCGTCCTCTCCCTCACCGAGGCGCCCACCCCTGAACCGGGCCCCGGCGAGGTGCTGATCGAGGTCCACGCGGCGGGCGTCAACCGCGCCGACCTCCTCCAGGCCACCGGCTCCTACCCACCCCCGCCGGGCGCGTCGCCGATCCTCGGGCTCGAGTGCGCGGGAGTCGTCACGGGGCTCGGCGACGGCGTCGACCCCGCCCTCCTCGGCACCCCCACCTCCGCCCTGCTCGACGGCGGCGGGTACGCCGAGTACGCCGTCGCGCCGGCCAGCCAGCTGCTGCCCGTCACGGACCCCGCGGACATGCCCCGCGCCGCAGCCCTTCCCGAGGCCCTCGCGACCGCCTGGTTCAACCTCATCCAGATCGCCCACCTGCGCGCCGGGCAGTCCGTGCTCATCCAGGGCGGCTCCGGGGGCGTGGGGCACGTGGCGATCAAGCTCGCCCGGCTCGTGGGCGCGGACGTGCTCACCACGGTGGGCGCGCCGTGGAAGGGGGAGCGCTGCCGGGACCTGGGCGCCGACGTCGTCATCGACTACCACGACGACGTCCCCACCGCCGTCCTCGCCGCCACCGGCGGGCGGGGCGTCGACGTGATCCTGGACGTGCTCGGCGCGGGGGCGCTCGCCGACAACCTCCGCATGCTCGCCCCGCACGGGCAGCTCGCGATCATCGGGCTGCAGCAGGGGCGCCGTGCCGAGATCGACCTCGGCCAGCTCCTCTCCCGGCGCGTGACCGTGCACGGCTCCACCCTGAGGGCGCGCACACGGGCGGAGAAGGCCGCCATTCTCGCCGCAGCGGCCGCCTACGCGCCCTACATCGAACCGGCGGTCCACGCCGTCGTGCCGTTGCGGCGCGCCGGCGAGGCACACGCGCTCATGGACGAGCCGGGAACGTTCGGGAAGGTCGTGCTGCAGGTGCGGTGAGCGGGCACCGACTCACCGCCACCGCCTCGAATTCTCCCCATCCCTCGAACTCACCCCTCGAACTCACCCCACCCCTCGAACTCACCCCCTCGAAAGGAGAGCCCCATGTGGTTCGACGACTGGCCCGCCATCGCGCGCGTCCTCATGGTGGGGACGGCGGCCTATGCGGCCCTCGTGCTGGTGCTGCGGGTCTCGGGCAAGCGGACGCTCGGTCAACTCAACGCCTTCGACTTCATCGTCACGGTCTCGCTGGGTTCCGTCCTCGCGACGATCCTCCTCAGCTCGTCGGTGACGTGGTCCGAGGGAGTCACGGCCCTCGCCCTGCTGGCCGGGCTGCAGTTCGTGGTGGCGTGGATCGCGTCGCGGTGGCCGGGCGCCCGCGCGACCTTCACCGCCGAACCCGCCCTGCTCCTGTGGAACGGCCGGGTCCGCCACGAGGACCTGCGCCGACACCGCCTCACGGAGTCCGAACTCCGCCAGGCCGTGCGCCAGCAGGGCTCCGGCGACCTCGGCCAGGTCAAGGCCGTGGTGCTCGAGACAAACGGAACGATCAGCGTCATCACCGCCAGCCGGTACGGCGACGGCTCCGCTCTCGAGGGGATCGTGCCGCAGGACTGACGCCACGGGTGCCCGAGACGGACGCCGCGGTTGCCCGAGACTGACGCCTGCCCGAGGCGGCCACCGCCATTGCCGCAGGCAGCCGCTACCCGGCTTCGTCCTCCCACTTGATGACCTTCTCCCAGGAGACGTCCTTGCCGAACACGTAGGCGGTCACGGCGATTGCCACGGTGCCGGCGAGGATGATGAAGGCGTTCCACGCCGAGTAGTCGAACCCGGCGAAATCCCGGAGGGGAGTGCTCGGCAACGCGAAGGCCCACACGAGGAAGGCAGCAACCGCAGCGAAGGACTCGAACCAGGGAATGGAGAACTTCTTGTCGGCGTCCTTGTTCTTCTGCGCTCGATAGGAGAGACCGATCGTCAGCAGGAAGGTGAAGCCCGAGAACACCGAGAGCCACACCCACCCCGGGGTGAAGTCAGCATCGGAGATCTGGCCGCCCTCAGGCGCCGTCACATCTCCGAGTGCCGCCTGCAGCGCCACGTAGAGGGTGAGGGTCTCTGTGGGAACGTAGGTGACCAACTGGGCGAGAGGGCCCGAGGGAACTGAGACCTCCTTTGCCTTCTCCGCCCCCTCAGCGGCGTCCTCCACCATCTTCTTGGCTTCTGCGGGCGTTGCATTGGTTGCCGCAGCCCTGGCCGCTGCATCACTTGCCTGCTCGACAATTGCCCGACGCGACGTGCTCGGAGCGGTCAACCGCAGGGCGCTGTTCTGTGCGAGTGACGACAGGCTCATCTCGAATCCCCCTCTGTTCGAAGCCCCGGTTCGACGCCGGCGCCGTATCGGATGGGCAATGATCCCGCACAGCAGCCGGTCGGACAAGAGCCATCGGACATGCATTTCGACAGACGATCAGGGCGCGCACCCGTGCGGCGGAGAGCTATCGGGGGGACGCGATCCTTGGACCCTGGCGACCAGCCGGCGAACGCCGCCACCACGCCGCCAGAAGCACGATGCCCGCCAGCGCACCGGCGGCGTCGATCAGCACGTCCGTCATCGCTCCCCCGCGCCCGGGCACGAACGTCTGGTGGAACTCGTCCGTGGCCGCGTAGGTCACGCTGACCAGGAGCGCCAGCCCCACCTGCCTCGCCTCGACGACGACGGCGCCCCTGCCGCTCGCCGCGTCCCGTGCCGCTCCGGGCGCCGATCCAGGCCGGTCGGACTCGATCCCGCTCAGCGTCCGCCGGCGCCGATCCATCCAGCCTCCACCCGGCCGCGGGGCCAGTGCCCAGAGCGCGAGGGCACCGAGCACCGCGTAGGTGGCGAGGTGTGCACCCTTCCGCACCACCAGGTGCAGGGCGTCGCGTCCCGCAGCGGGGAAGCCGTCCGCGCCGAACAGCCGGGCCGCCCAGTCCAGCGCCCCCACCACCACCTGCAGAACCGCACCGCTGAGGGCGGAGGAGTCGTCCGAGGGTTGTGCCGAGAGCAGGAAGATCACCACCATCCACGCAGCCACCGCTGCCCAGCGCAACGCGGGGCGATGGGAGGCCAGCGTGTTCACGGCCTCACGCTACCGGGCGGGGAGTCGCAGGGACCCCGGAGCGCAAGGGCCCCGGAGCGC
>CALMKG010000129.1 GCA_937867175.1 uncultured Propionibacterium sp.
TGGACGACTACGCCGCCATCGCGCTGCGTGACTTCCCCGACCGGATTCAGCGGGCCGCTGCCCGTTGGGCGGGACAGGTCGACAATCGCAGTCAGGTCGAAGTACTGGTCGACCCGATCCGGACCACTGCCGACGATCCCGAACTCCGCGCAGACATTCTGCGACACTTGCGTCATTTCAGACGCATCGGGCACCGTCTCATGGTCGTCCCGGCGGAGTACGTGTGCGTCCGGCTCGCCCTCTCGGTCAGCCTCGCACCGCACCACCAGCGCGGTGCGGTGCTGCGTGAACTCCGGGAACGTCTGGGCAGCGGAGCACGCCGGGACGGTGGCCAGGGTCTCTTTCATCCCGATCAGCTCACCTTCGGTCAGGCGATCGCCGTCAGCGCCATCCTCGCGGCGGCCTTCGAAGTGTCGGGTGTCGCTGCCGTCGAGGTCACGGCGCTGCAGGACATCGCCGCGTCCGGCGCCGGAACCCCCGCGGTACCTGCGGACGATGAGTTGTCGGTGGAACCGTGGCAGATCGCCCGCCTGGATGACGACCCACATCGGCCGGCCAACGGACAGTTGGAGATCACGCTCAAGGAGGCGACGTCATGAGATGCGACTGCGACTGCGCGTCCGACAGCCCGTGCGGCTGTAGTGGTTGGTGCGAACCGGGCCGGACAGCCAATCGTCCCGGCCTCGACCTGGTCGCCTTCGGTTCCAGCCGATACGGCGAGGTCTTGCGCCGGATGCGGCAACGCCTCAGCGGCGACGACCTGCCCGGCTTGGCCGGGCTCACCTCGCGTGGGGTTGTCCCGCCGCTTGACCCGGCCATTGCCCTGCTGGATTGTTGGGCCTGCCTCAGCGAAGTCCTCGGCTTCTACAACGAGCGCGGACTCAACGAGTCATTCCTGCGTACCTGCATCCAACGCCGCTCCGCTGTCGAGCTCGCCCGTTTGGTCGGCTACGAGCCCCGCCCGGGTTTGGCAGCCGACGCCTGGCTCGCGTTCACGCTGGACGATCTCGACAAGGACGCGGTCCTGCAGGTACCGGCCGGGACCCGCGCCTACAGCCAACCGGCTCCGGGCGAAACCATGCAGCCCTTCGAGACCGACGAAGGACTCACCGGGCGACCCCGGTGGAGCCTGATGCGTCCCCGGCTCACCATCCCCCAGTGGCTGGTGACCGAACTGCCCGACGATGTGCCAGCTGAGGCACCCACACCGCAACTGATCACGGCAGACGACGTCTGCCTGTGGTTCAAGGGCACCAACACGGGCCTGGTTCCCGGCAGTGTGCTGCTGTTCGACGACGACGCGATGCAGCGCAAGCTCGGGCGGCTGGTCGCCCTTGTCGAACCCCTGCCCAAGGGCAGCCCCTCGCCAGACGCGCCGATCCTCGAAGACCAGACCCGGGTCGTCCTGCAAGCGCCGAGGCCCTTCCAGCCCACGACGGTGCAGCCCGAGATGCTGACCACCAAGATCCTCCAGACCCTGGTCGCCAGACCCGGGCGTTACACGTCGAGCCAGGCGGGTCTTTGGCTGAATCCGTTGGAGTCGTTCGCGGACGCCTCGGACGTCCCTGCCGGGCTGCTCCGCGCCGTCTACCCGCAGCTGCGCGACACCCTCGCCCGAGCCCTCGGGGGGACGACGCCCGCCGGCGCGAGCGGGCGATTCAATGTCTACGCGATGCGGGTGCGTGCGGCACTGCACGGTCACAATGCTCCGTTGATCGCGAACGTCGATCCGAGAACGGGCCGCGTCACCAGCTACTCCGAATGGAACCCGGACGGAACCGGCCGCTCCGCGGTCGACGCGGCGTGGCGTGAGCTGGGCCACGCGGTGGAGGAAGAAGCACCGCTGCTGCGGGACCTGTACTCGGATTTGCTCGAGACTGCAGAGGCGGCGCGCAAGGCACGACAGGCGCACGATGTTCGGGAGATCTTCCTGGACGCGGTCTACGAAGGCATTCTGCCCGGCAGCCAGGTGGTCGTCCTGATCCCGGAGCCGACGGACCTCGACGAGCGTCCGGCAAGGACCAGCGATGTGGTGGTGCCGGAGACGTTCTCCGAGTCGAACGTCTTCAATGTCCTGGCGGTGCGGACCGTCACCCGGGTTCGGTTCAATCTGGCGGCCCGGGTGACTCAGGTCACACTGGACCGCGCCTGGCGTCCCGAGGTGCGTGACTGGAGCGAGTTGCGCAACGTCGTAGTGTACGCCCGCAGCGAGCAGCTCGACCTTGTCGAGCGTCCCCTGCGTCGAACAGTCCATGGCACCACCCTGGTGCTCGACGGCCACTACCCGGGGCTGCAGCCGGGTCGGCGCCTCATCGTCTCCGGTGAACGCGCGGATCTTGGGGAGATCACCGGGGTGCACGCATCGGAGTTGGTGATGGTGCGGGCGGTGGCGCATCGAAGTCAGCAGGACGATGCCTGGGTCACGCGCGACACCATCCACACTTACTTGGAACTCGCAGATCCGGGTCTTCGTCATCGGTTCCGACGCAACACGGTGACGGTCTACGGCAACGTCGCCCATGCCAGCCACGGCGAAAGCCGCGCCGAGGTCCTCGGCAGCGGGAATGCGGCTCTGCCTGCGCAAGTGTTCCCGCTGAGGCAGACGCCGGTGACCTACGTTCCTGCGACCACCCCGACCGGAGTCCGCAGCACGCTTGCCGTGCGCGTCAACGACCTGCCGTGGCGCCAGGCCACCAATGCAGCCCAAATTGCGCCCACAGACCGCAGCTACCTGCTACGAGTCGACGACGGCGGTGCCCGCGCCCAAGTCATCACCGGCTTGGGTGCCCGCGTGCCCTCAGGGCGCGACAACGTGCGCGCCACCTATCGGAGCGGGCTCGGGTCCACCGGCAACCTGCAGCCGGGCCAGGTCAGCGTGCTCGCGTCTCGTCCGAACGGCGTCGTGGGGGTCACCAACCCCTTCGCAACCAGCGGCGGCACGGACGCCGACGACTTGGCTGCCATCAAATTGCGCGCACCCATGGGGCTGTCGTCGTTGGACCGGCTCGTTTCTGCCCCGGACTATGCCGACTTCGCCCGGGCATTCGCGGGGATCGGCAAGGCCGGGGTCTCGTGGGTGAACGCGCAAGCAGACCCGGTCGAAGTCACTGATCCGGCGGCCACCGCCATGGTCTTGACCCTAGCCGGGGTGAACGACGCTCCGCTGAGTGCGAACTCTGCGTTGCTTCGCAGTCTGGCCGAGGCGCTGGCCCGCTACGGCGACCTCGAGTTGGACGCGGGCGGCCGCGGCACCGACGTCCTCAGGCTGCGCACCAGAAACCAGCCTGCGCTCGGCGTGACGCTCCGTATCCGCACCGCACGACTGGTCGCCCTGCGGGCACGGGTCCGACTTGAGCCCGGCCAGCTCTGGGACGCCCTGCTACCCAAGCTCGAGGCTGCGTTGTTGGCGCGACTCGGTTTTGACGCAAGGGAACTGGGTCAGGACCTCGCTCCCGTGGTCGCGTTGGCCGCGCTCCACCAGGTGCGTGGGGTCAGGGCTGTCGACCTCCAGCGTTTCGGCACCCTTGCGGTGGGCTCGGCCGATGCGCCGGTCACCCCCGCCGAGCTCGCCGAGAACGCCCGCCTGGTCCTGGGCGGTCCAGACCTCCCCCGAATCCCTGAGTTGCAGATGATCGACGACGCGACGATCGCCTATCTCCCGCAGGCAGTCGCCGGCACCGTCTTGTTGTCCGAGTGGGAAGGCGCCTGACCATGGCCCAGCCAGCTGACCGGTTCTTCGACCTGCTGCCCGTCGTCGTTCGTGCCGCCGACGCCAAGCAGGGGAATCCACTTCGGGATCTCCTGCGCGTCATGGGTGAGCAGGCGGCGGTTCTCGAAGATGACATTCGGCAGATGTACCAGAACTTGTTCATAGAGACCTGCGAGCCCTGGGTCATTGCGTACCTCGGTGACCTGGTCGGCTACCGACCCGTCTTCGTTCCCCCGAGCGCAGGTTCGGATGACCACGGGTGGGCACGGCTGATGCATCCCCGCAGTGCGGTCGCCGACCGAATTGCGTTGTCACGACGCAAGGGCACGTTCACCGTCCTGAGCGATCTGGTCGAATCCGCCTCTGGATGGCCCGCGCGCATCGAGGACGACCAAGGCGGCGCACTCGCGGTGGGGGTCGGTGTCTTCCGGCTGCCGTCGTGGCCGGCGACGCGTGTCCGCCCCGCTTACCAACCCCGGCTCACCCAAGCGTTCAGCCTGAGCGTGCTGGACAACGACGCTCCACTGTTCACCCCGACGATCTCCAGCGCCGCTGGCGACAACGAGGGTGATTCGCAGGGTGACAGAGCCTGCCCTGAGCGACTCACCGTCGACATGCTGGCGGACCTGAACCAATACTACGGCCCCGGTCGAAGCCTGTGCCTGTTCGAGAACGGCCACCCAATCCCGGCTGGGCGCATCGAGGTGAGGCACCTCGATGACTGGGATGCCGATCCCGTCGGTGAGATGATCGCGGTTGACCCCGAGATGGGGCGCGTGATGTTCCCCGAGCGCTACCGACCCAAGCACCTGACCGCGTCCTATCACTACGGCTTTGCCTCCGCTATCGGTGGCGGCGAGTTCCCGCGCGCCTTGCCGGACGCCACCCCCGAGATGTCGTTCTTCCGAAACGGGCACCTTGTGGGCGGCGGCGTGCCGCTCCTGAACGAGCTGCGCACCAGTGCGTCAGCCATCTCGCAATGGCTCCGCGACCATCTGGCCAGCGAACTGCTCACTGTCGATGCCGAAGACCCGGCGGCGGTCGAGGCCCTGCTGACAACCGAATTGAACAAAGTGATGCAGTTGGATTCGTTCCCGGTGTCCTCGCTGGATCCGGACCTGCCACTGGACGACGAGATGGCTCTCCTGCTGACCCAAGACCCTCGCGGGCCTATGAGGATCCGCCTTAACCGCCTGCTGCTGGAGGCTTGGTTCCCAGACACGGTGCGGCGCAGTTTCGCCTTGGTTCGCGTAACGGCAACTCAGGACACCCCGGTGATCATGGACGCGATCCGAGAACTGCAGAACGGACCGCGTCCACCGCTGACATTGGTGCTCGAGCTGGCGGACAGCGGCCTGTACGTGGAGCCGCTCGCCATCGATCTGAGGCCCTTCCACACGCTGGTGCTGAGGGCCTCCGACGGGTGCCGCCCCACGATCCTGGTGCCCGAGCGCGGGGCCGACATCGACGATCTCGTCATCTCCTGCGGCGGCGGCACCAAGGTGGTGCTGGACGGCTTGATGATCGGGCGACGGGCCGTTCGCGTCACCGGAAACCCAATGGAAGTGACGGTGCGACAGTGCACCTTGGTGCCCGGGTGGGCGCTGGACGAGGGCTGCTCCCCCACGGCAGGAACCGAGGCCAGCCTCGTGCTCAGCGACATTCCGCTCACCCAGCCTTGGGAGTCGGAGGGCTGGAGCGACTGTCCACCTGAGCTGCTGGTGGCGACCTGCGTGCACATCGACCGAAGCATCCTCGGATCGATTCAGGTGCAGCGTGACGAGGTCGATGCCGAGCCGGCGCGTCTGGAACTCCGTCACAGCATCCTCGATGCGACGGCCCGGGACGCGTGGGCGCTTGCCGGCCCACATGGCAGGGCCGCCCACGCCAACCTGACGGTGGCGAGCAGCACCATCGTCGGAGTGGTGCGCACCAATGCCATCGAGCTCGCCGAGGACAGCATCTTCTTCGGCCAGGTGGAGGCGGCGCGTCGGCAGGTCGGTTGCATCCGTTACAGCTATGTTCCCCCGGGCTCGCGGACGCCTCGCCGTTTCGCCTGCCAACCGGATCTTGCGGTGCTCAATGCGACGCAGGCCGGAACCGATCCTGCGGACGCTGCGGCTCGTGTCGAACCCCGGTTCATGGATCCGCAGCTTCGCTATGGCCGACCGGACTACGCCCGCCTTGACGACATCTCTGCGGATCCCTGCGCGAACGAGATCCTTCGGGGGGCCGAGGACGAGTCGGAGATGGGCGTCTTCCATACCCTGTACCACCCGCAGCGGCTGGACAACGTGCGAGGAGCACTGCGGGAGTTCCTGCCGCTCGGCTGGACGGCCGATATCACCTTGATGAGCTGAGTTCGGCTCACAACGCTGCCATGTGCAAGCAGGAGAAACGATGCCAACGTTTGACCTGGCAACTGCCGCCGCGACAACGCGTCACACGTCGGCAGAGCCACCGATCCCGCATGACCACGTCCGCGGAGCGAACTATGCCGGCGGCCCTGTGGCGATGAGCCTGCGTGGCAGCCGCCGTGAGCTTGAGGCGGATCGCCTAGCCGCGAGGATCGTTCAGTCAGGCGGGTCCGACACTGCGGTGCGGGTCATGCGTGAGAGTAGCGACACGCTGGCGGGTCGGACCGCGCCGAACTACGTCGCCGACGCGATTACCTCCCCCGGTGCCCCTCTTGCGGATGAGACCAGGCGCACGATGGAGGCTGGCTTCGGACATGACTTCTCAGGCGTGCGTGTTCACACCAATGCCACCGCCAGCCGGGCGACCGCAGCAGTGGGCGCGTCGGCGTACACCATTGGTAGCGACATAGTCTTCGGGGCTGGACGCTATCAACCAGGAAATCAGCAGGGCGATCGTCTTATCGCCCACGAACTGGTGCATGTGCTGCAGCAGCGAGACGCATTGCTGTCGGTACAATGTGCGCCGGACAAGCCTGCGGCGATCGACGCAGAACTTGAGTTGGGTGAGCGCTTGCGCGGGCCTGGCTTTGCGAATGGTTATGCCCTCGCGTTTTATGATGAGGACGAGCCGGAGGCGGAAAGGCGCGCGAAGGATTTCGCACTGCGCGAGGCGGCCATCGGCGTTAAAGGCACGAAGATAACTGGCTCTTCATAAAAGGGAGTGGACGAGGGGTCTGAATCCGCCGGCGTCGAG
>CALMKG010000130.1 GCA_937867175.1 uncultured Propionibacterium sp.
GTCGCCGGGGGAGGGCTCAGGACGCTCCAGTTGGTGCGGTCAATAGATCGTGGGCGAGCGTCTTGACCTGGGCGGCGTCGCTCATGTCCATGCGCACCGACACCTCGCGGGTCATGTAGTCGGTCAGCCCGTTGGCACCACCGATCGACCTCGCGTCGGACACCAGCCGCAGCTCGAACCCGTGGGCTGTGATCTGGTCCGCGAGCCCGTCCCACAACCCCTCGGGTGATTCACCTCGAAGAAGCGTTGGGCGCGGGATCTCGGGGATGGGTTCGCCGTCGGTTTGAGAGATGTCCCAGACGTGCGCGGGCTTGAGGCCGACCAGCTTGGAGCGGACGGCCTCGCCGAAGCCGGGCTTCTCGCCGCGGGCGAGGCGGCGCCACGAGTCGGGCTCAGAGGGGTTCGTCGAGGCGAACCGGGCGGTGACCGGGGCGAGGATTGCGTACCCGGACTGGCCCTTCATTACGGCGCGGTTGAGGCTGAGCCACTGGCGGAAGCCGGCGACGTACGTCGGCATCGGTTCGGGCACCCTGCTTTGCTGGAACGCAGCGTAGTGCTGGACGTAGATGAGCATCGTGTTGTTGAAGGAGCGCGAGCGGAACTTCGCGGCGAACTCCAACGCCCGCTTCCAGTCCTCGCCCGTCACCAGCGCGCTGACCGACTCGGTCAGCTTCTGCTGCAGTGCTTCGAGCTTCGCCTCGCGGGCCGCGAGGTCTCGGGTCTGAACTCTCATCGGATGGCTCCTGTCTCTCCTGGGGACAGGTGTGCCGCCGGGGCCACGCCGTTCATCCGGCCCGTGGTGTCGAAGAGGTCAAGCTCGGCGGGATGGAGCTGATGCTGTACGACGAACGACCTGTGCTTGATCCGCCATAGGCCCTGACCGGTGCCCAGCGTCGGCAACAGCGCCTGCTCGGTGCCCGTCAGCCCGAGCGCCGCAGCGGTGGCGCCGAGCTGGTCGGACTCTTGCCGGTAGACAACGCGGGTCTCGGCGTTGGCGAGCAGGGAGGAGGCGAGTGCGCGCATGGCGGAGCCCTGGTCGCCGACGTTGTCGAGGTCGGAGAGCTTGTGGAAGATCAGCATGTTCGCGATGCCGTAGTGACGGGCCAGCCGCCAGTGGGCGTCCATGCGCCGCAGCAGTGCCGGGTGGGACATGAGCCGCCAGGCTTCGTCGTAGACGACCCAGCGTTGCCCACCATTGGGGTCGAGGAGCGCGGATTCCATCCACGCAGACGCGCACGTCATCAGCACGGAGATCAACGTCGCGTTCTCTGTGACCCTGGACAGGTCGAGGGAGACCATCGGCAGCGTCGGATCGAAGCGCACCGTGGACGGACCATCGAACAGCCCGGCCAGGTCGCCGGCGACGAGACGCCGCAGCGCGTGCCCTGCGAGTCGCCCGTCCTCCGCGAGCCGACCATCGGAGTCGGTGGCTGGGTCGGGTGCGAGGAGGCGGTCGACGACCATCGGCAGCACCGGCACCTCCGACGAACGGACCGCAGCGGCGAGGGCGATGTCGATGGCCGTGTGCTCCAGCGGGGTCAGCCGCCGGTCGAGCACGGTCTCGGCGAGCGCACCGACCAACTCGCGACGCCGGGCCGTAACCTGCGCCGCCCACTGGAGATCCTCCATACCGGCGGGCCGGTGTCCCTCATCGAGAGGGTTGAGCCGGTTCGACATGCCGTGCCCGAGCGCGATTGCCTTCCCGCCAACCGCCGCGGCGACGGCGGTGTGCTCGCCTTTCGGATCTCCGGGGACGTAGACACGACGACCGAACGGGATCGACCGCGTGTACAGGCTCTTCGCCAGCGCCGACTTGCCCGACCCGACGATCCCGGCAAGCACGAGGTTCGGCGCCGTAATCAGGCCGCGTGCATAGAGCTCCCACGGGTCGTAGACGAACGAGGAGCCCGAGTACAGGTCCTGGCCGACGAAGACCCCGTCACTCCCGAGACCACCCTCGGCAAGGAACGGATACGCACCCGCCAACGTGGCCGACGTGTCCTGATGACGCGGCAACCGCAGTCGACCCGGCGTCCGCAACGCAGCAGGCCCGGGTTCGCCGGTTTTCGGCAACACCACGGTTGCGCGGCGCTCGGTGGCCAGTTCGTCGGCCTTCGCCTTCGCCATGGCCTTGCGGGAGTCGCGATCCTCGGCGAGCAGCGACTTTGCCGCTGCCTTCCGCGCCCGACGTTCGCGGCGGCACTCCCGTCGAGGCGCCACGAGGACCGCACTGTGGAGGCGGCCTTCGTTCCAGCCCTTCACAGCGACAGCCCGTGGTCAGCCGAACGGTGCGGGGCGTCGGCGAGGGCCGGGAGGTCGCGGTGGAAGTAGCTGATGCGGGACTCGGCCTTGTGGGCACTGGCGATGGACTCGGAAACCTGGTGAAGGATCTCGCCCGCCCGGTGAAGCTCCCAGGACACCTGATAGGTAGTTGCCCGTCCGGCTCGAGAGTCGCCGGCTACCCACACTCCCTTCTTCGCGGCGTCGTCGTGGAACGCCGCGAGCTGATGCAGCGACTGGCTCAGCGACGCGACTGCCGACGTGAGCGACCCGAGCACCGAGTAGATCTGGCGCGGGTCGTCGATGGAACGTGTCGCATGTGCGAGGGCACGTAGCGCCGTCTGCGCTTCGCCGGCGTCAGAAGCCGGGTTCTCGGACGAGGGCATCGGAGCCTCCTTCTCGATCTGGTCGAGAACGAGGTGTGTGCGGGCGACCGCCTAGCTGCTTGTGAGTACGAATCCCATGAGTCGCCCGAAGCTGCGGCCCAGCTCGCTGTACTTCTCGGGCAATGCGTCGACCGAGCCGTCACGCCGGTGGACGAACGCGGTCTCTGCCTCAATGACGAACTCCGTGTCCTTCGACTTGGCTCGCCAGAAGCCAAACGGCTGAGCAGGGATCATTCGTTCAATTGCCGGATAGTTGGTGATCCAACGGGCTGGACCTCCACCCATACCGGACTCGTCAATCGTGCTCATAGAGATCTCGACCGGGGTTCCGAGCGCGTGCAGTCGCGCGAACGCTGCGAGCACGCGGTACGACAGCACCCGGGAAGTAGTCGAGGGCAAGGCGTCCACGCGCGTCAATCGAACACGCTCTTCCAACAGGGCGAGGAACGCCTGCGGGTCCGCCATGTAGGCCGACCAATCGGCTGGCTCCCAGTTGGGCGTGCCGCCACCTTCAATCGAGTGGATGTGGATGCGCCCGACTCGGTTGAGGTCGATGTGGACGCCGCGCTCGGACCGGATTGCCAGGCAGTCGTACTGGCCTCCGCCTGGGTGATCGCGCGCGACGGTCAGTTCAGGGTGGCGGCGTGCCAGTTCAGTGGCCAGCGTCCACGACGCGGCCTCAAGCACTGTTGGCGCAGGCGGGTCGACATGTCCGGAGGCGGTCACCAGAGATACCTCGTCTCGAAGTCCTTCTGCGCAGTCTTGGTGTGCAAGAGGCCGGGTTTGAGCAACTCCTCGATGGTGACGACGTCGAACGTGCTGCTGTCGTCGAGGAACTCCGTCTGGTAAGTCTCGGCGGCTTCGGCGAAGGCGCGATTGGCTCCGGGGTGGACGAGAACGTACCTACCCTCCTTCCACTTCCCACTTGGGTGGACGAGCATGGAGAGCAGGAGCAGGTGGTCCCGCCAGATCTGCTGAAGCTCAGTGCCGAGGAGATCCTCCCAGTTCGGCTTGAAGATGCCCTTCGCAATCGCAGCTTCGGAGAGCCCGCGGTAACGCGGCATCTTCAGCTTGTCTGGCGGGATCGGCCTGATGTCACCAGTCCTCTTGTCCTTCTTGGGAGTGTCTGGCTTCGGTTCTGCGACGGCGTGCTCGTGGTATTTGGTTTCGATGCCGACTATCGACTGGCTGCCGTCGGGTTCCCCGAAGTACAGCGCGACGTCGAAGGCAGTCCCGTCATTCGAGTAGTCGGTGCTCTGCCGACGAGGCGAGTGCTCGAACTTCACCGTCAGACCGGGCTTGGAGGAGCCGAAGAGCTCTGATCCAGCGGCGCTAAGTCGGGATTTGTCGTTGTGCAGTTCGCCGAAGAGGTTGAAGCACATCGGCATCGAGGACAACAGGTCGTATCGGAGTCGATCTTCCTTGAACTGTTGGCCAGGCTCACTCTGCCTGACATCGATCGAGGAGCGGTGACCGACCGCGAGGCGTATTGCGTCGCTGTCGAGAAAGTTGCGGAAGTCGAGATCGCGCGGCCCCGTCTGGCGCGAGCTTCGAGCCGTTCGGCTCCGGCTGGCCGTCTCGTCCGGGGTGGCTACCGATCGGATAACCGGCCGACGCCCGCCATTTGGCCTGGCGAAGACGTGCTCGCTGCTTGAAGGCCGTGATGTCAGGCCGTCCGGCCACCCGGTCCGTCTTTGGGAACCAACAGTGCGCCAACTTCAACTCGGACTCGAAAGGTGCGACAACCTCAACCACGGCTTCAGTCTGGCAGTGACCCCCGACAAGAACCGGGAGAAGGGTCAAACCGATCGACAGAGCGGGAGCGCAGCCGTGCTGAACGCCTGCGCCTGTTGACCCCAGAGCCGCCGCGTCTCGCAGGAGGCTTGGATGGCGGCTTGCTCGATGTCGGCCACGGCGCGTTCGAGCTCGTCGGGGTCCTGGGCGCTGACGGCGATGAGGCCGGTGGTGCGAAGGATGCCGTGACCGGCGGTCAGGTCCGCCTCCTGTTGGAGGACGTCGTTGTATTCGGCGGACTGCTGGGCGTCCTCGATCTGGCCGATCCGCTGGCGTTGGGCAGCGTCGGAGATGTACTCGGTCTTCTTCTTGCGGATGTCACGGGCGGCCTGGTCGGTGCGCATGGGCGTGTAGAGCAGGGTGAAGGTCCGGCGCACTCCCGACGACAGGAGCACGGGTGCGAGGAAGCCCGGGTAGACGAGGGAGCGCGGCCACTCGCTGATCCAGAGCACGCAATGGTGAGCGGAGTCGCTTCGCACGCTCGACCAGTTCTCGGTGACCGCGACCGGCCCTGCGGTGGCGAGGTCGCGGCCGAGGTCGCCGTGACGCTCCAGCGCACCAGCGACGACAGGGTCGTACGCCGAGCGCAGGATGAGCGCGAGGTCGCCTGGCTCCAGCCACCCAGAAGGAGTGAGGTCGGCGGCTCGGAGTGCAGCCGTCATGGTCGACATCTCCTGTCGGAGCACGGCAGCGGCACCTCGGTTGCCGCCACCCGCGGCTCGGATCGCTCGACCGGCGGCCTTCATGTCGAGAGAGATCGAGACCGTGCTCGCGTGACGCTCGCCGGCGGGGCCGGCCCGGTTGATGAGTTCGCCGTAGGTCGTCGAGGTCCACGAGTCGTTCTGATGGCCGTGCTGTGACCACCACCCGGCGAGTCCCTTGCCGGAGTCGGGAAGGGTCCGCTCCATGACCTGCAAGGAGGCGATGCGCCCGGAGCGGCAGACGGTGGCGAGCACGCGGCCCCAGCTCGTGACCCGACGCTGCTGCTCGATGGGGTCGAGCAGGATGAAGGCCGGGTGGGTGACGCCAACGATCGCCGTCAGGGTCGCGGCGTGGGGATCGTGGACCATGACCGCGCCGGACTCGGGGTCCAGCCACTGCCGGAGCCGTGCCGCATCGCCCGGCAACGACAGTGTGCCTGCCGGTCGGGGCTTGACGATGTGACGGCGAAACAGGAGCTGCCCGCCGGTCGAGCGCCACGTCCACCTCGCCACGATCGGGAGCCACTCGACGATCTTGCGGCCACCGACGCCGACGAACGCGAGCGCGGCGCAGAGCAGAAGGACTGGGACGACGTACATCAACGACTCGCCGCCGCCGAAGTAGAGCGCGAAGACCAGGACGATCGCGCCGATGCCGACCACGACGACCTGCGAGCTGGACAGGCCGAGGATCACGCCGCGACGGGTGAGGCGGGAGAACTTCACCGGCGAGAGCTCGTAGTCGCGTGCAGTCGCCTGGTTGCTCATGGCTCAGCCCTTCTTGCCGGACGGCTGGGCGGGGACCGAGTCCGCGACATGATGTGGCATGGGAGCGCCGGACGACGGTGGTGCCTGATTGGCCGTGTCGACCTGCTGGGACGCCAAGCCTCCGACTGACTTGCCGGTTCGCACCCCGGCAGTAACAGCTTCCTTGGCGACGACCACCCCTGCCGCAAGGCCGCCCGCGGCAGCTCCTCCGCCGGCCGAAGCACCTTCCGCGGAGGAGCCTGCTCCGCTTGGAGCAGAGCCTGCGCCGTTCCCCGCAGCGGGTGCCTTCGGCGGGGCTGCGCCCCTGCCAGTCCCACCTGGTCCACCGCTCGATCCGCCGTCGAGCACCTTGCTCGGATCGGCTCCGGGTCGACGGCTCATCGGAATCGGGAGAGGACGGTTGAGAGCCGACTTGGCCTCCTGCTCGGCCGACATCGCGTGGTACATGTCGAAGCCCATGAAGCTGATCGCCTTGTAGGTGAGGTACGGCGCGAAGCCCGCCATGAGCATGAGCACGACGCCCGCGATCGGGTCGCTGACCGATTGGAGATCGCCGTCGATGGGTGCTGAGACCTGGGCTGTGGCGAGGAGGAAGATCACGACCAGGACGACCTTCGAGACGATCAGGGCGATGACGAACGACGCCCACTTGCTCACCCAGCCGCGCGTGTGGTCCCAGGTTGAGCCGGCCAGCGCAATGGGAGCGAAGACGATTGCGATAAGCAACAGCGCCTTGCGGATGAGCAGGCTTATCCACACGATCACGGCGGCACCGATGGCGAGGCCCGCGATGAACATTGTGATGATGGCGCCGGCGCCGGGGGCGGCGATGTTCAGCGTGAGCAGCCCTCCGGCGAGCAGGGCGATGCGGTCGCCCATCTGTTCCATGTTGGTCCCGGCGGCGTTGACGATTCCGATGCAGAGCTGATCGGTGATTTCCAACGCGGTCGTGAGGAGCGCCAGGGCGACGAAGGAACCGAGGATCGATTTCGCCAGGCCGAGGGCGGCTCTCGACAACGCGGCGGGTTCTCGTCGGATCATGCCGCCGATGACCTGGAGCGTGAAGAAGCCGAGCATGAGGAAGACGGCGACGCCGAAAAGGATGTTGTAGATCTTCGTGTACTGGCTGCTGGTGACGTCGACCATCGTGGTTGAGTCGAAGACCTTCCACACCGCCTCGAACATCCAGCCGGCCGCGTGTCCCATGCCCTGAGCGAGCCAGTCGAACGGCGCGGAGACCAGCGCGCCGGCCGCGTCTCCCGCGACGTCGCACACGGATGAGATGGCGGGTACGTCGCAGACGTCGACCATCGTCGTGTTCCTCTCGTGCTCGCGCGAGTCAGACCGACTGGCCGACGTTCCAGAAGAAGTTGACGAGCGCGACGGACGCGCCGGTGACGATCGCTGCACCCAGGCCGACGAGGACGCCTAACTTGCCGCGCCCGGCGAGGTGCGGATTGGACGAGTTCGCGCCGAGAGCCCAGACGATCGCGGAGATGATGAGGGCGAGGACGGCCAGGATCAGTCCGACGGTCATGGATGCGCCGACGATGGACTTCAGTTGGCTGATTCCCGGCAGGCCGTTGGAGTTGGGGCCGATGTTGATGTCCTGCGGTAGCAGCGACACGACGGTGGTGGGTAGACCGAGGTTGATCACGATGCCTCCTGAGTGAGCGGATGGTTCCGTCGCTCAGGTGTTCGCCTCGTGCCACTCAGTCGCCGAGACCGACGCCGGGCGCTGGGACGGAGCGCGCTGGCTTCAGCGGGAAGTCGTGCCTACGGCGAAGTGGCCTCGCGCCCTCGACGACGCGGTCAGGGTCGACTGCGGTGTGGGAGAGGTCGTAGCCGCCCCACGGCGAGCGGCCGGGAACGTGGCGCGTGCCGAAGGGACGGCGCTCGGTGATGATCGGAGCCCCTGGTACCTGCATCGACGGCGGGTAGTGCTCGGAGATCCACTTCTTCGCGGTCTTCGACAAGCCGTCTTTGTCCATCATGCGTTGCGGCGACGGTACGATGGGCAGCTCGCGCCATCCGGGCAGCGCGTGGTCGTGCCACATCTCGACAGCATCGTTCTCGCGGTCCGTGATCCCGTTCCACATGCACGGCTCGCAGATTGCCTTGTACATCAGGTCTCCGCCGCACAGGCAGGTCTCGTGCTTGTCGGCGTGCTTCCACGGCTCGCAGCGCAGGTCGGTCGTGTAGAGGACGAATCCGTGTCCGCCGACCTGGCTGCTCTCGGGGACGGTGATCGAGCGGTGCCACATACGGCTGTTGATGTGGGTCATGTCGTGGGCGTGCAGGAAGTGCCAGTGCTCGAAGGCGGCATCAAGTTCGGCCGGCGAGTGGTACTTGGTGGTGAAGTGCAGCGGTGCGCCCGTCCACTTGGGGGCGGCCTCGACTGCTGCCTCGTGGATCATGCCTTCGATGTCGAAGGCGAGCTGCTCCTCGGTCACAGTGTCGCTCCGACGTCGAGCAGCCAGTTGGCCCAGGCGAGTGCCCCGCCTGTCAGCAGCGCGCCGCCGAGGGCGACGAAGAGTCCGGTCTTGGCCTTGCTTGCGGTCTGCCAACTGCCTTGCGCCGACCCGATGGCCCATGTCGCCGCGCAGATGACGACCATCAAGACCGCGGTGATTAGTCCGTAGGTAAGCAGCGCGCCGACGATGGCACGGAGTTGACTGGAGCCACCGACGGCGCCGAAGTCTGGGCCGACGAGCCGGATGATGAAGCTGATCATGGACGTCAGGTGTGCCGTGACGGTCACCTGACGTCGTCAGCAAACGGTCAGCTTCCGCCTGCTGACGACGCGAGGGCAGAAAGGGCAGAACCAGCCCGCTCCTGGACCGAACTCAGGCCCCGACTCGTGCCACTTGAGCTGAACGCGCCGATCTCGCTGGTGTTTGTGCAGGTCACAGGGTCGCGGTCGGTGTGATTGACACACCCCGGTCCTCGGTAGGGTCCGGCCAGTGGTGTTCGTGCGGAGGTCCCCTGGCCGCTCGGGCAGCACGAAGGTCCAGGTCGCTGAGCGCCGCGACGGGCGCGATGTCGTCCTCGAGCATGTCGGCACGGCCCGCGATGAGGCCGAGCTCGCGGTGCTGATGGCGGTGGCCCGCCGATGATGGCGCTCAGCTGAATCTCCCCAGTTCTGCTCACTGAAATTCCCCACCCCGTGGCTCCACCGGAAGCGGGTGGGGCTCCTTCGAAGATGGCGGTCTCTGACCACGCGCCGTCTACCGAAGGAGCCCTCGCTTCCCATGCTGACACGGGAGGAAGACATCGACGCTCACGCGTTGCGCCGGCAGGGCTGGACGATCTCCGCGATCGCCCGGCACCTGGGCCGGGACCGTAAGACCATCCGCGCCTACCTGGCCGACGAGCGGGTCGCCGGCGAACGGAAGTCCGCCACCGACGATCCGTTCGAGCCGTTCGTCGACTACGTACGCGCACGCCTGACCGAGGACCCGCACCTGTGGGCGGTGACGTTGTTCGACGAGGTCACGGGCCTGGGCTATGACCGGTCGTATCCGACGTTCACCCGCCAGATACGCACCCGGGACCTGCGGCCCCACTGCGAGCCCTGCTCGGCGACCAAGGGCCGGGCCAACGCGCCCATCGAGCATCCGCCGGGTGAGGAGACCCAGTGGGACTGGCTCGAGCTGCCCGACCCGCCCGCGTCGTGGGGATGGGGCAAGAACGCGCACCTGCTCGTCGGCGCGCTCGCACACTCCAGCAAGTGGCGCGGCACCCTCGCGCCGGCCGAGGACCAGGCCCAGCTCATCGACGCCCTGGACAAGACGACACGGAAGCTGGGTGGACTGACGAAGAAGTGGCGCTTCGACCGGATGACCACGGTGTGCCATCCCGAGTCGGGCAAGGTGACCGAGACGTTCGCCGCTGTCGCCAAGCACTACGGCGTGTCCGTGGCGATCTGCCCGCCCCGGCGCGGCAACCGCAAGGGCGTGGTCGAGAAGGCCAACCACGGCGCCGCCCAGCGCTGGTGGCGCACCTTGCCCGACGACATCACGGTCGAGGAAGCCCAAGCCTCGCTCGACCGGTTCTGCGAACTGCGTGGCGACGCCAGGTTGCGTCCCTCCGGCGTGGACGGCCGAGCCAGCGTGCTCACGGTCGCCGCACGCGAGCCACTCGCGCCGGTGCCGGCCACACCGTTCCCCGCGACGATCAGCGAGGAACGGACCGTGTCGGCGCAGGCGCTGGTCGCCTGGCGGGGGAACTTCTACTCCGTCCCGCCCGAACTGGCCCGCGCCCAGGTCGTGGTGTCACAGCGGCTCGGCGCCCAGCATCTCGATATCGCCACCAGCAGCGGGATCGTGATCGCCCGCCACGAGCTGGCACCGGACGGTGCTGGGGTGATGGTCCGCGACCACGGCCACGTGATCGCCCTCGAGCAGCTCGTCTTGGCCGGCCACGACACGTCCCGTCCGCACCGTCGCAAGGAACGGATCCCACCCGGCCCCGCAGCACTCGCGGCCGCCGAAGCCCTGCGCGCCCGCCAACAACAACCCGACGCCGTCGTCGCCGATGACGTGGTGATCGACCTGTCCACCTACGACCGAGCAGCAACCGGAAGGAACACCCTCACATGACCACCACCACCGACCCGATGACCGGGACACAAGCCAGCATCTACCAGCAACTGCGCGGCCACCTCGCCACGCTCAAGCTGTCCGCCGCGGCCGAGCACCTCCCCAGCGTGCTCGCCCAGGCCGAAGACGGGCAGTGGTCGATGACCGCGACGCTGGAGCACCTGCTGGCCCGCGAGGTCGAAGCCACCGAGGCCCGCAAGCTCGCCGGCCGGCTCCGGTTCGCCTCCCTGCCCACGCCCGCGACGCTGGCGGACTTCGACTTCGACGCCGCCCCCGGCGTCGACAAGAAGCTCGTCGACGAGCTCGCCACCTGCCGCTACCTCGAGTCCGCTACCAACGTCTTGTTGATCGGGCCGCCCGGCGTGGGGAAGACCCATCTGGCCGTCGGGCTCGGCCGGGCCGCTGCCGAAGCCGGCTACCGCACCTACTTCACCACCGCCGCCGACCTCGCCGCCCGCTGCCACCGCGCCGCCATCGAAGGCCGCTGGGCCACCACCATGCGATTCTTCGCCGGCCCCACCCTGCTCGTCATCGACGAGCTCGGCTACCTCCCGCTGCCCGGCGAAGCCGCCTCAGCGCTGTTCCAGGTCGTCTCTCAGCGCTACCTCAAGACCAGCATCGTCTTGACCACCAACCGCGGCGTCGCAGGCTGGGGCGAGATCCTCGGCGACACCACCGTCGCCGCCGCCATGCTCGACCGGCTCCTGCACCGCTCGGTCGTGCTCAACCTCGACGGCGACTCCTACCGCCTACGCGACCACCACGCCAAGAACCAAGCACTCCGTCACGCCGCGACCGGCACCCGCCGACCGCTACAGTGACCACCGCCCAGGGTGGGGAACTTCGATGAGCACCCCTGGGGAATTTCGGCGAGCGCCATCACCGACGAGTGCACGAGGGTCAGGAAGCTCTCGACCTCGAGATCGCGGGCCTTGAGGATGAGGGCGTGCCTCAGCGCCCGGCCCCGATCACGAGCAAGCGCTCGGCGCTGCTGTGGCAGGTACTGACTGAGGCGTACGCCCGGCTGGGGTTCGACGTGATCGACGATGAGGCGTTCACCCAGCTGGTCTTGGCGCGGATCATCGAGCCGACCTCGAAGGCCGACTCGGTGCGCGTGCTGAACGAGATCGGGGCGCCGGCGGCGTCGCTGCGCACGATGTTCCGCTCGCTGCAGCGAGCCCAGGAGCGCGACTACCGAAGCCTGATCGCGACCGCCTGTTTCGACCACGCGGTGACCAACGGTGACGTGTCGCTGATGCTCTACGACGTCACCACGCTCTACTTCGAAGCCGAGAACGAAGACGCACTTAGGAAGGTTGGCTACTCCAAGGAGCGCCGTGTCGACCCGCAGATCGTGGTCGGATTGCTGGTGGACCGCAACGGGTTCCCGCTCGAGATCGGCTGCTTCGAGGGCAACAAGGCCGAGACGCTGACGATCATCCCGATCGTCAAGCAGTTCGCCGCTCGGCACGGGATCGCGGACATGGTCGTGGTCGCGGACGCCGGGATGCTGTCGGCGACGAACCTGCGCGAGCTCGACGAAGCAGGCTTGCGGTTCATCGTCGGCTCCCGGGTGACGAAGGCGCCGCAGGATCTGGAGTCCCACTTCCGGTGGCACGGCACCGCCTTCACCGATGGGCAGGTCATCGACACCATCACTCCCAGGGATCAACGCGGCACGGCAGTGAAGGCCAGTGACCCGACGCGGCGGGATGAGCCGGTGTGGGACCGGGCCGTCCACGCGAAGTCGTGGCGAGCGGTGTGGGCCTACTCCCGCAAGCGCGCTGTCCGCGACAACAAGACGCTGACCTTGCAGGAGAACAAGGCGCGTGCCGTCGTCGCCGGCGAACGAGCCGCGAGGACCCCGCGCTTCGTCAAGACCCGCAACGGCTCGACCGTCCTCGATGAGGCATCACTCGCCCGGGCGCGCGGCTTGGTCGGGCTGAAGGGCTACGTCACCAACATCCCCGTCGGCCTGATGCCCGCTGGCGAGGTCATCGCGAGCTATCACGACCTTTGGCACGTCGAGCAGTCGTTCCGGATGTCCAAGACCGACCTGGCTGCGCGGCCGATCTTCCACCACACCCGCGATGCGATCGAAGCCCACCTCACGATTGTGTTCGCAGCGCTCGCGATCGCGCGGCATCTGCAGGACGCCACCGGGGCAAGCATCAAGAAGATCGTCCAGACCCTGCGACCGATCCAGCAGATCACCGTCCGCATCGCCGGTCACGAACACCTCGCCGCGGACCCGATCCCACCGGCCGCCGAGGCGATCCTGGCAGCGCTACGGATCAACCCTCACTGACACACCCCGGTGGCACGACTCAGGACGGAGTTGACTGGAGCCACCGACGGCGCCGAAGTCTGGGCCGACGAGCCGGATGATGAAGCTGATCATGGACGTCAGGTGTGCCGTGACGGTCACCTGACGTCGTCAGCAAACGGTCAGCTTCCGCCTGCTGACGACGCGAGGGCAGAAAGGGCAGAACCAGCCCGCTCCTGGACCGAACTCAGGCGATCCCGAAGATCGGAGCGTGTCGTGCGGGCTGCATGAATCTCGCTGGCCATAGCGTCAATGCGTTCAAACTCCGGCTTGAAGATGTCGTCCAAGTCCTCTCCAACTGTCTGGAGGGCATCGGTCACGATGGCGTCCGCCTGGGCCAGGATCTCCTGGGTGATGCTGCGGCGTCGTTCGGCACGGGCTTGCTCCGCCTTCACGGCAGCACGCTCGTCAGCAAGGACGCCGTACGCCTCCAGCCCGACGGCGATGGCGACTCCGCCGACCTTCGCGACCTTCCCGATTGTGTTCGCGGTCTTGACGGCCTCCCAGGGCTTGAACTTCTTCCCGAAAGCGTGTCCGACCTTGAGCACAACCTGGTGACCGTTGCTTCCTGCGGCCGCTTTCACTCCGTCGCCCGCGCCCCAGTACTTGTTGAACTGTTTGAGGTATTTGGAGAGGTCGCCAGTCCAACTCGGAGCCGCAGCCACCGGAGCGTTGCCCGGTGTGACTGCGACCTCGCGGCCGTCGAAACTGGCGGACTCCACTTGGCTGAGTTGGACGGCAAGGCGTCCGTACGGCGACGCCTCGATTGCAAGAACTTCCGAGGCGAGGTCGTCGAACTGGACTTCGAGCACCTGTTTCACCGAGCCCTCGAACCGTTCGAGTGCCGTGCCGAGGCTCTCGTTGAGGGTTGCCATGTGGCCCTCAAGCATCGCCTCCGAGAGCTCGCCGTATTGCTCATCGCGTTCGATGCCATCGGCGAACAGCGTGGCGGCTCGAACAGCGTCCGCGCGGAACTGAGCCGAACGGGCTTCCAGCAGGTCGCCGAGATGGATTCGCTTCTTGGAGAGGGCAGAACGCTGTCGCGCGAGAACCGTCAGCGCGGCCTGTTCGTTTGGGTCGTCCGTGAGGGACGCGGATACTTCGAGCGAGATGGCAACCACAAGTTGCAGGGGCTGGCTCACCCTGCCGAGCTCTCCCTGCTGGCCGGCAAAGCTGTTGATGAGGGCGGTAACCTTCGCCAACCCGGACGCCTCGATGAAGGCCGCCGAGTCGGCGGGAGCCTTATCTGCCAGGTCGAGACCGTCGAGGTAGTACTGGGCGTCGCACTCAACCCACGGGACCTGCTCGAATGAGCCGAGTGCCTCCTTGATCGCAGCTTCTCGATGGCCTGGCGCGGCCTCCATCGTTCCTGCCTTAGTTATCACGATGAGCGTCTGACGCGACTTCCCAAGTCGCCCGAGGACATCGCGAAGGTGGGCGACGAGCGTGTTGTCGAAGAGTTCGACAGGCACGGCGAAGAGCACAAGGTCCGCTGCCTGGAGAGCTTGTTCTGCGCGCTCGTCATGATCAGGCCGATCGGCGTGGACCCCAGGAGTGTCGACGAGTCGGACGTCGCCGTCCCAGTCATAGTCGGTGACCTGGTCGGTTGTGACGCCAGAGCCGATCGGGATGTTGAAGGCCCGGTCGGTGAGCGCTTCGATGAGCGTCGACTTCCCACTGCTGTGATAGCCGGTAAACACCAAGAGAGGGGTTGGGTGTGCTTCGACCGAGAGACGTTCCAGCAGCGGCTGGGCCACCGCAGGATCGAACTCGGCGAGGATGCCGCGAAGCTCCTTGCCGAGGCCACGCGCCGTCGCCGAGGACTCTTTGAATAGGTTGACGGTCATGCGCTTCTGACCCTTCGGGTTGTCTCGATCTGGATGTGTTTGCCCATGTGGGCCGCCAGCCCGCTCGCCCACGTTTCGGTGATTGCGGAAGGGATGTCGGCGTCGACGTGCAAGAGGGCAGATGCGGCGTCGGCCTTTCCGAGTCGTACGGGTGCATCGACCAAACTGAGCGCGTACGCGAGGGCGCTAGCGGGCTCTCCGCCCGTGACTGGGGCCTTTCCTCCGGCGAGGGTCTCGCCGAGGTCGGGCGGGAAGAGCCAAGACTCCCAGAAGGCGGCATCCTCGAACTCGGCAAGAATGCAGACCCCTGGCACGCGCGTAGCCCGCTTCACCGAACGTGCGAGGCGTTCTCTTCGGTTGATGCGCAGGAGAGCCGAGGTCGTCTCTCGATCCAGTTCGCGCACCAAAGCTCGCAGGTTCTCAGTGCAGTTCGTCCACTCTGATGCCACGCGGTCCAACGCAGCCAATTGCTCGTCACTACGCGCATGTTCACTTGCAAGCGAATCTCGGAAGTCGTTCAGTTCAGCGCTGATTGCCGTCTGGTACTCCTGCGTCAGCTCGTCGAGAATCGGCCCGACCTGCTTCGCCACTTCATCCCGGCGCTTACGCAGGACACCGTCTTTGCCCAGGAAGATGTGGTCGACCAGGCTCTTGATCCGCCCTGCAGCCAGCCCGGCGATGCCACCTACGACGAATCCAACGCCGGCGGTGACGATCGCAGCGGGTCCACCAGCCAGTCCGAGTGCTCCGCCGATCTGGGCGCCGAGCCACGCGCCTCCGCCGAAGCCCAACACGGAGCCGCCCACTCCGACTCCAGCGCGAATCAGTCGGTTGCCCCACACGGCGTCGAACCCCGACAGGTCACGCAGCTTGAACTGTTCGAGCGATACGTTCGACCATTCTGCGTTGGTGTCCTGAATCGTGGACTCGACCTCTTCCGCCAGACTCGTCAGACGGATCTCCAATGTCTTTCGCAGCTCGTCCTGAAGAGCGGTCACCGCGTCGTTCCAGTCCGACTGGAGCGAGTTCCCGAAGTCGGTCACGTTGAGGTGCCAGTCGCGACGCCGACCTACTGCGGCCTCCACATCTGACTCCATTGCCTCGCCGGTGGAACGCACCACGCGCTGAAGGCGCTCGTGCATGTCTTTGGTCATGCCACGGTCATGCTCCGCTTGAGCGCGAAGGGTGGCCGATCCCAGTTGTAGCGACCGTGCCAGTTCGTCGGCTTCCTGACGCTGGCTGTCGATGAGACGAAGGGCGCGTCGGCTCTCACTGTGGGCGACGTGTTCGCGCAGGAGTGCGTCGGTCAGGTCGTCGATCCGGCTCGCACCGTGCAGTTCGGTATCGACGTCGCCATGAGCCAGTGCTTCTGCGGCTGCCAGGGCATGCACATAGACGACTTCGAGCGGCCTGACACCAGCTTCGGCCATGTGTCGCCTGATCTCGTCGAGGAGTCCATCCTTGTTTCCGAAGACGCGGTCAGGGAAGCGCAGAAGGTTCAGTCTTCCGACGCCTTCGAGCGACTGGCGGCAGTTGAGGGCAACGATGATGGGCTTTCCGATCAGCCCGAGCAGCTTGAGCGCTGCCGCAGACTCTTGCTGGATCGAGTCGCTGCTGTTCACCCAGAGAATGACGTCGGCTTTGACGGCGGCTTTGAGAGCTTCTTCCGTGTCGTCGGCGCCGCCGTAGGCTCCGACGCCTGGAGTATCGACCACCTCGATGTGTTCGGACACTGATGCGGATGCCCCGAAGACGTCCGTGGAAAATCGTTGTTTCCCGTCACCGATTCGGTCGTAGTGCGAGCGCGTCAAGGCTGCGAGCAGGGATGACTTTCCGGCCATCGTGCGACCCATCAGCACAACCCGCATCGGCGACTGGAACTCTTCCCCGCCTTCAACTGGTGGAACGTTGGACTCGCTTTGAGTGGGCAGGAGTCCGTCGGTTACTCCGCCGAGCTCTTTAGCTCCACGCACTGCCTCTTCGCCAACCTCAACGGCGAGCGCAGCGAACTTGGTCACAACATTCACAAGTCCCGGCCAGGGGTCGGATGACGCCGGCTCTTCCCCGAAGAGGACAGGGAGCGCAGACGGCAGCCACTGGTGGCGGGAAGGCACGTCGCGCTCAGACACCTGACAATCTTCTCGTAAGGTTCCGACAAGTTGTCGCCTCCGGTCGGTCTGGCCCGGTTTGGGTCTCATACCGGCGACGTCGGATGATCGAACCGACGGAGTGGCATGGCGGAAATGTTCTT